>DASZYM010000173.1:0-8311 GCA_035545355.1 Dongiaceae bacterium | reverse complement strand
GGATTCTTCCAGACCATCGGCAACCTCACCGCCTACCCGAAGGCCGGGTTGTTGATCCCGGATTTCGCCAAGGGCGATCTGCTGCAGATCGCGGGCGATGCCGAAGTGATCTGGGAAGGCCCCGAGGTCGAGGCCTATCCCGGCGCGCAGCGTCTGTGGAAGGTGCGGCCTTCGCACGGACACTGGCTGCGGGGTGCCTTCCCGCTCCGGTTCGGTGAGGCCGAACTCTCGCCGCGCTCGCTGGCGGTTGGGGTCTATCCGGTTTAGCCCAAGGCGGCCGAGTATGAGGCCGGGGCGAGCCTCCCGCTTCGTGCAGGGCTGGCCCCCGGTGGTTGCGGTTGTGTGACGGCGGGGCGGCGGCGAACATGGCGGTACCTGCCCACCACCCGTATTCCCGGAGAGTTCCGTTGACCGAGATCACCGCACCCGCCGTTCGAAGCGATGCGGAGAAGACCGCTTTGGCCGTGCTGCTCAGTGTCAGCTTCAGCCACATGCTGAACGACATGATGCAGTCGCTCCTGCCCTCGATCTACCCGATCCTCAAGGCGGAATACACGCTGAGCTTCGTGCAGATCGGCATCATCACGCTGACCTTCCAGATCACGGCCTCGCTGCTGCAGCCGGTCGTCGGCTATGTCACCGACAAGAAGCCGCAGCCTTATGCGCTGCCGGTCGGCATGGCCTGCACCCTGGTCGGCCTGCTGCTGCTCGCCTTCGCCTCGAGCTATCCGGTGCTGCTGGTGGCGGCAGCGATGGTCGGCATGGGCTCCTCGGTCTTCCATCCGGAATCCTCACGCGTGGCGCGGCTCGCTTCCGGCGGACGCCACGGCCTCGCGCAATCGGTGTTCCAGGTCGGCGGCAATGTCGGCTCGGCGATCGGTCCGCTGATGGCGGCCTTCATCGTGCTGCCGCATGGGCAGAACAGCGTCGCCTGGTTCTCGCTCGCGGCCCTGCTGGCGATGACCGTGCTGTTCGGCGTCGCCAACTGGTACCAGACCCATCGCAGCGGACGCCGCGCCAAGGCGCGCTCCGAATATGTGCCGCCGAAGCTCTCGAAGCAGCGGGTCGTGGTCGCGCTGCTGGTGCTGTTCGCGCTGATCTTCTCCAAGTATTTCTACACCCAGAGCCTCACCAGCTATTACACCTTCTACCTGATCGACCGTTTCCACGTGTCGGTGCAGACCTCGCAGATCCTGCTCTTCGTCTATCTCGGCGCGTTCGCGACCGGCACGCTCGCCGGCGGCCCGATCGGCGACCGGGTGGGCCGCAAGCGCGTGATCTGGGTCTCGATCCTGGGGCCGCTGCCTTTCACCCTGCTGCTGCCGCATGTCGATCTGTTCTGGACGGTGATCCTGACCGTGGTGATCGGCGTGATCCTGTCCTCGGCCTTCTCCGCCATCCTGGTCTATGCCCAGGAGCTGCTGCCGGGCCGGGTCGGCATGATCGCGGGCCTGTTCTTCGGCCTCGCCTTCGGCATGGGCGGCATCGGCGCCGCGGTCCTGGGCGAAGTCGCCGACCAGACCAGCGTCGAATATGTCTACAACCTCTGCGCCTTCCTGCCGGCGATCGGATTGCTGACGGCGCTGCTGCCCAATCTCGAGACCGCGCGGCAGCGGATGAAGAAGTCGGTGGCGTCAGCCTGACCACCAGCGTCATGCCCGGACTTGATCCGGGCATCTCGTGGTTTCCTTGAATGAATGCAGTCGGCACGAGACCCCCGGATCAAGTCCGGGCGTGACGGGCTCTTCTAAGCCTGCCGCGCGGCGGCTTTGTTCGGGACCAGCGAGAGTGCGATCAGCACGGCGAGCGTCGTCGCGGTGAGGATCATGGTCAGCGCGGCGCCCTGGAACACGTCGCCGCGATCGGTGAGCGCGAAGATCCCGACCGGCATGGTCACCCAGCCCGGCGGGTAGACCATCACCGTCGCACCCAATTCGCCCATGGAGAGCGCGAAGCTCAGGCTGAAGGCGGCCAGCAGATAGGGCCGCATCAGCGGCAGCAGGACATGCCAGAGCGCATAAGCCGGCTTGGCGCCGAGGCTCGCGGCCATCTGCTCGTATTCCGGCGCGATCCGGCTGAGGCCCGCCGAGACGTTGCCGTAGGTGAAGGCCGAGATCAGGATGAAATGCGCCAGGATCACGATCTTCACCGTGCCGTTCAGCAGCAGCGGCGGCTGGCTGAAGGCGACCAGCAATCCCAGGCCGACCGAGACCGACGGCACCGCGCTCGGGATGAAGAACAAGAGATCGAGGATGCGGCGCGGAACGACGGCGAGTCCCCGGAGCGCCAGCGCCGCCCAGGAGCCGACGGTGAGCGCGATGACGCTGGCGACCAGGCCGGTGACGATGCTGACCTTGAGCTGGGTGCCGGGATCGCCGGAGAGGACCGCGCCGTAATTGCCGAAGGTGAAATGGCTCGGCAGTGCGCCGTTCCATTGCCCGGCGAAGCTCGCGAGCGCGATCAGGCCGAGCGGCAATCCGTAGACGATCCCGACCAGGATGCCGAGGATCGCCCAGGCCAGGATGCGGCCGGATCTAGCCCAGACCAGCACGCTTGCCTCCGAAATAGGCCAGCACGAAGCGGTAGAGCGAATAGAGCAGCAGCGAGAGCACGATGTTCACCACCGCGATCGTGCAGCCGGTCGTGTAGTCGAATTCCTGGATCGCCTTGTCATAGACCATCAGCGGCAGGGTGATGACGCCCTTGGCGCCGATGAACAGCACGATGCCGAACTCGTTCACCGTCAGCAGCAGGCAGAGGCTGCCGCCGGCCAGGAGCGCCGGGAGTGCGGCGGGCAGGATGATCTGGCGGATGATCCTGAGCGGTCGGGCGCCCAGGCTGCTCGCGACCTCGATCTGCGCCGGATCGATCAGCGAGAAGGCGGCAAGCAGCGGCCGCATCACGAACGGCGTGTAGACCGTGATCTCGGCGAGGATCACGCCCCAGGGCGAATAGAGGAAATCGATCGGCGGCGCCTTCAGGCCGAACACTTCCATCAGCGAGACGTTGAGCATGCCGGCCGAGCCGTAGATGAAGGTGAAGCTCAGCGCCATCAGGAAGGTCGGCAAGGCGATGATCGTGTCGATCAGCCGCGACAGCGTCCGGGCGCCCGGGAAGGGCACGAAGGCGATGACCAGCGCCAGCACGAAGCCCAGCACGATGCAGCCGGCGCTGGCCGCGACCGCGATCTCGATCGTGTGCAGGAGCGCGGCATGGAACATCGCCATGCCGAGCACGGTCTTGAAGTAGGTGAAGGTCAGCGGCCCGAAATCGCCGTGCAGCGCCTGATGCGCGATCAGGCTCAGCGGATAGAAGAAGACGCCGGCCATGATCAGCAGCGGCGGGAGCGGCCAGAGCGCCGCCGCGACATCGGCCGGCGCGCGGTTGGGGGCGGCTATCGCCTGATCCGTCATGCCCGGACTCGATCCGGGCATTTCCCCGGATTCCTTGAATGGAGCTTGGGGCATGAGACCCCCGGGTCCCGAAGCCAATGTCCGCATTCGCGGGCGGGTCCGGGGGCGACGAACGTAAAATCGGCCACGCTACGCATCCGCCGGAATCAGCACGCCGTGTGCCGCGCGGAAATGCAGGGTGAGGCGGGTGCCGGGCTCGGGCGGGCGGTCCATCGGCGCCGCCACGACGCGCACCAGGGTGCCCGCGGCCTCGACGGCGATGTGGTGCTGGTCGCCTTGCCAGACCGTGGATTCGACCACGCCATGCACGGTGTTGCAGGGACCGTCCATCGCGTCCAACCCGATTTCATGCGGGCGGATGCAGAGTAGGCAGTTCGCGCCGGGCTTGAGCCCCGCCGAGGCCGGCGCCAGCAGGCGGTCCTCGCCGCAGCGCACATGGACCTCGCCCGGACCGGCATCGCCCTCGATCGTGACGTCGATCAGATTGGCGCGACCGAGGAACTCGGCGGTGAAACGGTTGGGCGGCTTCTTGTAGAGCGCCTGCGAGCGGCCATAGGAGACCAGCTTGCCGTCGCGCATGATGGCGATGCGGTCGGCAAGAGTCAGCGCCTCGACCTGATCATGGGTCACGTAGAGCACGGTCAGATTCGGCAAGGCCTGGTGCAGCTTGGCGAGCTCGTCGAGCATGTTGCGGCGGATCTGCGCATCGAGCGCCGAAAGCGGCTCGTCGAGCAGCAGGACCCGCGGATGGATGGCGAGCGCGCGCGCGATCGCGACGCGCTGCTGCTGGCCGCCGGAAAGCTCGCGGGGATAGCGGTGCGCATATTGGCCCATGCCGACCATGCGCAGGGATTCGGCGACGCGGGCCTGGACGAGATCGTTGGCGGCGCGCCGTGCGCGCAGGCCGAAGGCGACATTCTCCTCGACGCGCATATGCGGGAAGAGCGCGTAATTCTGCACCACCATGCCGATGTCGCGCTCATAGGGCGGGAGATCGGTGATGTCGCGCTCGCCGATCTTCACCCTTCCGGCGGTCGGCCGGACGAAGCCGGCGACGGCGCGCAAGGCCGTGGTCTTGCCGCAGCCCGAAGGGCCGATCACCGCGACGATCTCGCCAGGCTCGACCTTCAGGTGGAGGTTGGAAAGGACGACATGGCCCTTATAGGCGACGGTCACGCCCTCGAAGGCGATGCCGCTCGCTTGGGACGGCGAAGCGGATGCCGCGCGTGCCGCGACATCCGCTCCGTTCATGGTCGTCGAGATGGCCATGTCAGCCGACCGGGCCTATCAGCTACCGGTGGCTTCGTGCCAGCGGGCGACGTCGCCCTGCAGCTCGTTCAGCACGGCGGCCCAATCCGGATTCCAGACCGTGACGCCCTGCATCATCGACTCCGCGTTCTTGAAGTTGTCGTCGGTCGGGGTCACGTCGGAGCGCACCGGCATGCCCTGGGCGATGGCGCTGACCTGGGACTGCGCATCCTTGGAGAGCAGGAACTCCATCAGCTTCTTGCCGGCATCGGCATGCGGGGCGCCCTTCACCAGGCCGATGTAATAGGGCAGCGCGAAGGTCGAGCGGGTGCCGTCGGGACCGGCCGGCCAGAACACCTTGATGTTCGGGTTCTGCGCCATCTGCGCCAGGTTCATCTGCAGATCGCCGTTGGCGACCAGCAGCTCGCCCTTGTTGACCAGCGCGGTCAGCTTGCCGGTCGAGGAGGAGGGGCCGACATTGTTGGCCTGCAGCTTCTTCATGAAGTCGAAGCCGGCATCCTTGCCGCCGAACGCGTGGTTGACCTGCACCATGACCGCGGTGCCGTCGCCGGCCTGGCCGGGCGTCGAGTACTGGATCTTGCCCTTGTATTTCGGGTCGAGCAGGTCGTCGAAGGTCTTCGGCGCATCGCCCAGGGTCTGGGCGTTGTAGATGAAGTTCATGTAGTTGTTGACCAGCGCGTAATAGGCGCCGCCGGCATCCTTGGAGCCGGCCGGGATCTGGTCGGCGCCTGCCGGCGTGGTCGGCTCCAGCAGGCCGTCGGCCGCGGCCTTCTGGATGAAGGGCGGCAGGGTCACGAGCAGATCGGCCTGCGGGTTCGAGGCTTCCTTGGCGATGCGCTCGACGACGACGCCGGAGCCGGCCTCGACATATTGCACCTTGATGCCCGTCGCCTTGGTGAAGGCGTCGAACTCGGTCTGGTACCAGTTGGGCGAGCCGTCATGCAGGCCGTCGGCGCTGTAGATGGTCACCACGTCGTCGGCAAGAGCCGGCGCGGCAAACAGGGCGGCAAGGCACGTAGCCAATGCCAAAGTGGAACGACGCATGGGGTCTCTCTCCCTGAGATATATGGGGTTCTGCCCGTCGCGGGCGGCGCGCGGACTATATCGGCCGATTGCTACACTCTTGTGACCGCACGATGATGCCGGGCTTGCCCCCGGTCGAATCGCGCGCCAAGGTGCCAGCGCCGAACGCGCATGAGAGAGGTTCCCTGCGATGCCCGCCGATCTGCAGCCCAAAAATGAAACCCGATTGCCGCAACTGCCGGAGGATGGCGGGCCGATCGAGATCGACGTCTGGCGCGGCAACCTGATCGAGAGCCGGCACCGGGTGCATGGCGCGGTGGTCGATGCCCATGCCGGCGTGGTGCATGCCTGGGGCGATATCGACGCGCCGATCTACGGCCGCTCGGCGATCAAGCCGCTGCTGGCGCTGCTGCTGGTGGAATCCGGCGCGGCGGAGCGCTTCAACTTGAGCGATCGCGAAGTGGCGCTCGCCTGCGCCTCGCATAACGGCGAGCCCGGCCATGTCGATGCGGTGCTGAACTGGCTCGGGGCGGTCGGGCTCTCGGTCGATGATCTGGAATGCGGCCCGCAGATGCCGAGCCAGGAACCGGTGCAGCGCGCGATCATCCTCTCCGGCGCGGCGCCGACCCGCGCGCATAACAACTGCTCGGGCAAGCACAGCGGATTCCTCTCCGCGGCGAAGCATCTCGGCCTGCCGACCAAGGGCTATATCCAGTACGAGCATCCGGTGCAGCAAAGGCTGCTCGGCATTCTCGAGCAGATGTCGGGCTGCGAGCTCGGCGACGTGCCGCGCGGCATCGATGGCTGCGGCATCCCGACCATCGCCTTCCCAATCGGCAACCACGCCTTCGCCATGGCGCAGATGGCCGACCCGCATCACCTGCCGGAAGTGCGCGCCGCCGCGGCGCATCGCATCTGCCACGCGATGGCGGCGGAGCCCTGGTATGTCGCCGGCACCAACCGCTTCTGCACCAAGGTGATGGAAGTGACCGGGGCCAAGGCCGCGATCAAGACCGGAGCCGAGGGCGTCTATATGGGCGCCTTCCCGGAGCTGGGCCTCGGCGTCTGCCTGAAGGCCGCCGACGGCACCGGCCGCGCCAGCGAGGTGGCGATGGGCGCCGTCATGCGCCTGCTCGGCGTGATCGACGAGGCCGACGAGGCGAAGCTGCACGCGACCCTGGAGCCGGTGATCAGGAACTGGGCCGGCACCACGACCGGCCGCATCGTGCCGGGCAGCGAGGCGCGGTTCTGATCATGCGCGCGTTGCAATGCCAGACCCTCGGCAAGCCGTCGGATCTGAAGCTGGTCGATCTCCCCGATCTGCCGGCGCCCGGAGCCGGTGAGATCAAGGTCGCGGTCGCGTCGGCCGGGTTGAACTTCGCCGACACGCTGATGATCTCCGGCCAGTACCAGACCAAGCCCGCGCTGCCGTTCGTGCCCGGGCTCGAGCTTGCGGGCACGGTGATGGGAGTCGGCCCCGGCGAAACACGGTTCAAGCCCGGCGACAAGGTGATGGCGGCGGCCGATCACGGTGCCTTTGCGAGCCAGGCGATCGTGCGGGCGAGCGATGCGGCGCCGGTGCCGGCCGGCATGGACCTGGTGACCGCCGGCGGCTTCGTCATCGCCTATGGCACCTCCCATGGCGCGCTGGTCTGGAAGGCGCGGCTGAAAGAAGGCGAGGTGCTGCTGGTGCATGGCGCGGCGGGCGGTGTCGGGCTGACCGCGGTCGAGATCGGCAAGGCGCTGGGCGCCAAGGTGATCGCAACCGCCGGTGGCGCGGAGAAATGCGCGGTCGCCAAGGCGCATGGCGCCGATTGGACCATCGACTACAAGGGCGAGAACCTGCGCGACCGGGTGAAGGCGATCTGCGCCGAGCTGGGCCGCGACGGCGTCGATGTGGTCTACGATCCGGTCGGCGGCGAGATCTTCGAGACCTCGCTGCGCTGCGTCGCCTGGGGCGCCCGGATGCTGATCGTGGGATTCGCCGCCGGCCAGATCCAGAAGATCCCCGCCAATATCCTGCTGGTGAAGAATGTCGATGCCCAGGGCTTCTATTGGGGCTCGTACCGGCGGCAGCGGCCGGACATGATCGCGCAGGGCTTCGCGGAGCTGGGGCAGTTCCATGCGGCGGGGCTGCTGAAGCCGCATATCTCGCACCGTTTCGGCCTTGCCGACTGCGCCGAGGCCTTCGATATGCTGGTGACGCGCCGGTCGACCGGGAAGATCGTTCTCGCCCTCTGACGCTTGCGCCCGCCCGATCTGCCGCTAGAATCCGCACATGTTCTCCGATTCCCGCCTGATCCTGAAGCTCTGGCTGAAGAACCCGATGAAGATCGGCACCGTGGCGCCGAGCAGCCCGGAGCTGGCCGGCGCCATGGCGCGCCAGATCCCGCCCGGCGTGACGGAGGGCAAGGGCTACGTCGTGGAGCTCGGCGGCGGCACCGGGCCGGTCACCCGCGCGATCCTCGAAGCCGGCGTGCCGCCCGACCGGCTGATCGTCATCGAGCGCGACCCGATCCTGCACAAGCATCTGACCGAGCGCTATCCGAACGTGCGTGTGCTGCTGGGCGACGCCATGCATCTGCAGCAGCTCTTGCGGCGCGAGG
>DASZYM010000172.1:0-10873 GCA_035545355.1 Dongiaceae bacterium | reverse complement strand
TGCGCCTCGGTGCAGATCAGCGGCGGGCAGAAGCAGATCGAATCCACGACCGGGCGCAGGATCACGCCGTGCTCATGGCCGATCGCGATGAGCTTCGGCCCGACGCCGAGCGAGGGCTCGAAGCTGGCGCGGGTGGTCTTGTCCTTCACCAGCTCGAGGGCGCCGATCAGGCCGGTGCCGCGCACCTCGCCCACCAGCGGATGGTCGGCGAAGCTCTTGAGCTCGGAGAGGAAGAGCGGCGAGATCGCGCGGACATGGTCGAGGATCTTGCGGTCCTCGTAGATCTTCAGCGTCTCCAGCGCCACCGCCGCCGAGACCGGATGGCCGGAATAGGTGATGCCGTGGCCGAAGCCGCCGATCTTGCCGCTGTTGTCGCGCAGCACTTCATAGACGCGCTGGTTCATCAGCACCGCGGCGATCGGGAGCTGCCCGGCGGAGAGCTGCTTGGCCATCGACATGAGGTCGGGTTTCATGCCGAAGGTCTGGCTGCCCCACCAATTGCCGGTGCGGCCGAAGCCGCAGATCACCTCGTCGGCGATCAGCAGGATGTCGTGCTTCTTCAGGATCGCCTGGATCTTGTCCCAATAGGTCTTGGGCGGCAGCAGCACGCCGCCCGCACCCTGGATCGGCTCGGCGATGAAGGCGGCGATCGTGTCGGCGCCCTCGCGCTCGATCAGCGCTTCCAGGCTCTGCGCCATGCGGGTGGCGAACTGCTCCTCGCTCTCGCCGCTCTGGCCGAACCGGTAGTAATGCGGGCAATCGGTGTGCAGGATGTTCTTGATCGGCAGATCGAAATCCTTATGCACCAGCGGCAGGCCGGTCAGCGAGCCGGAAGCGACGGTGACGCCGTGATAGCCCTTGATGCGGGCGACGATCTTCTTCTTGTTCGGCCGGCCGAGCGCGTTGTTGAAGTACCAGACCATCTTGACGATGGTGTCGTTGGCCTCGGAGCCGGAATTGCAGAAATAGGCCTTCGACATCGGCGCGGCCTGGGAGGCGAGGGCGACCAGGCGCTCCGCCAGCTCCACGGTCACCGCCGGCGCCTTCTGGCTGAACGTGTGATAGGTCGGCAGCGCCTCCATCTGCTTGACGGCGGCGTCGATCAGGCGCTGCTCCTTGCCGAAGCCGAGCGACGAGTTCCAGAGGCCGGAGAGCCCGTCCAGGTACTTCTTGCCGTCTTCGTCGAAGATGTAGGGGCCCTCGCCGCGCACCACGACGAAGCCGCCTTCCTTCTCGTTCTTCTGGGCGTTGGTATAGCCGTGAAAATGAAAGGCGCTGTCGCGCGCCCCCATCGAATTCGGCCGGAGGTCGGTCTTCGGGCTCATGTGGGGATTTTCCGTGTTCTTGAGGATGTTAAGGGGCGCGGCGCCGCCTGTCTTTTCACATGTGGCGGTAATATCCTCTCGCTCTTGGCGCAAGTCAAAGCCATGATTGCGGCCAGACAATGGGTCGCAACGGGCGTTTTTTCGGGGGAATCATGGCTTTGCGGATCTGCATCGGCGGGGCGACCGGCTGGACCGGTTCGGCCCTGGTGGAGGGCGTGCGCGCCGCTGCCGACCTCGAGCTCTCCGGCGCCGTGGCGCGCAATGCCGCGGGCCGGGAGATCGACGGCGTCACCGCGGCGGCGACCGTGGCCGATGCGCTGTCGGCGCGGAACACCGACGTCTATGTCGACTACACCCATCCTTCCGCCGTGAAGGCGAATGTGCTGACCGCCCTCGATATGGGCGTGGCGGCGGTGGTCGGCACCTCGGGCATGAGCGCCGGCGATTATGCCGAGATCGCCGGCAAGGCCGAGAAGCAGGGGCTGGGCGTGGTCGCGAGCGGCAATTTCTCGCTCACCGCCAGCCTGCTCACCCGCTTCTCGCTGATCGCGGCGCAGCAGGTGGGCGACTACGAGATCCTCGATTTCGCCAAGAACACGAAGCCCGACGTCCCCTCCGGCACGGCGCAGGAACTCTCCGAGCGCATGGGCCGGATCAAGCCGAGCATACCCGGCGTGCCGATCGACCGGATCCTCGGACCCAAGGAGGCGCGCGGCGCCGATATCGGCGGCGGACGCGTGCACTCGATCCGGCTGCCGAGCTATGTGCTGGCGGTGGAGACGGTGTTCGGCATGCCCGGCGAGCGGCTCACGATCCGCCACGATGCCGGGAGCTCGGCCGAACCCTATGTCGGCGGCACCTTGCTGGCGGCGCGCCGGGTCATCGCGCTGAAGGGGCTCGTCCGCGGGCTCGACAACCTGCTGTTCGGCCCGCTCGAAGGCGAGCCCAGAACCTAGTTCAGCTTCGTCTAGTTCAGCTTCACCGCGACGGCATTGCGGACGGCGAGCGTCGCATTGCGTCGGCCGTCCTGGTCGCGGCGGATGTAGAGCGTGTGCGTGCCGTCATTGTCGCCGCTCTGCCAGCGGCCCTCGGGATCGTCCGAGAGGTCCAGCGTGTCGCCCGCCCGGCCTTCGACGAAAAGCAGCGAATGCGCGCCGCCGTCGAGCGCCAGCAACGACTTCGCATCCACCTCGATGCCGTCGAGCGCCGGGTGGACCTCCGGCTTCAGCGCGTCGTCCTGGGTCTGGAGCGAGAGCTCGGCGCGCTGCAGGCCGTCCGGCGTGTCGAATTCCATCCCGACCGCGACGCGGCCCCAGGGATCGATGAGCTGGTCGACCGCGACGCGGAGATAGCGCCCGGGCGGCACGCCGTCGGGATCGCGCGGCCTGACCGCCACGGTCTCGACATCGCCCATGTAGCGTTGGTCGTCGAACCGCCGGAAGGTCCAGTCGTCCGGGATCTTCACCAGCAAAGCGCGCGGCTCCAGGGCGCCGGCGACTTCGTCGATATCGGGGGCGATCGCCATGCCGGTCGATCGCAAGACTGGGCGGAAACGGGCCGGCCCATTACGGCGACGCATAATATGATCCTCACCACATCCATTTTGGCGGCCCTTGATTCGGCTGCCGACTTGCAGGTGAAGATGCCATGCGGGGTGATGACTGTCGTCGCGCCGCCCGCAGAAAAGCGCGAGCGTGCCGGGCTATCCTTCCATCATCGTGTAACGTGCCGCGGGAACCGGATTTGCCTAAAATCCGCGACTTTCCGCCTCGACGGGCGTCCTAGCGCAGCACGCGCTCCAGCGCTTCCAGCAGGCGGTCGATATCCTTGTCGCTGTTGTAATGCGCGATGCCGACGCGAACCACGCCGTCCTCCGGATTGAGCCCCACCGCCGACACGACGCGCCGCGCCCAGAAGTCGCCGTTGCCGATGGCGATCTGCTGCGCCTGAAGGGCCGCGGCGATCTCCGCCGACTTGCGGCCCGGCACCCAGAATCCGACTACCGGCGCGAGGCGGCCGTCGCGCGAGGGGACGCGGCCGAGGATGCGCACGCCGTCGCGGCTCCGCAGGAAGCGCTCGACCCGCGCCGCGAGCTGCGCCTCGTGGCCGCCGATGAGCTGGTAGACCTGGTGCAGCCGGGTGTGGAACGCGTTCTCCGGCTGGCTGAAATGCGCGTGATAGAGCGCGTCGAAATACTCGCCGACGCCGACCGTCGCTGCGGTCATCTCGTGGCTGGGGCCGCCGGGCAGGAACTTGTAGGTGACGCTCTCGTTGCCGATGAAGAAATGATTGAGCGCCGCCGCGCGCTCCAGCAGCGCGCGCTTGCCGTAGAGCACGCTCTGATGCGGCCCGCAGACCTTGTAGAGGCTGAAGACGTAGAAATCGGCGTCGAGCGCCTTCACGTCGATCGGGAAATGCGGCGCGTAAGCGGTGCCGTCGATGAAGGCCAGCGCGCCCGCATTGTGGATCGCGCGGATCAGCCGCGGCAGGTCGTGCACCGTCGAGCAGACGTTCGAGCAATGGGTGAAGGCGACCAGCCGCGTCCGGTCGCTGAGCAGCGATTCCAACGCCTCGGGCATCAGCGCGCCGGTCGTGCGGTCGACCGGCCATTCGCGGACGACGATGCCCTGGGCGGCCAGGCGCCGCCACGCGCCGATATTGGCCTCGTGGTCCTGCTCGGTGACGATGATCTCGTCGCCGCGCCGGAAATCGGCGGCCAGGGCCTGGGACATCAGGAAGACGTTCATCGTGGTCGATGGGCCGAGGAAGACCTCGTCGGGCTCGGCGTTGATGAACTCGGCGACCGTCTGCAATCCGCGCTTGATCCGCTCGGTTGCGCGCACCGAGGAGGCGAAGTCCCAGTTCGGCTGGACCTGGCTGTCGGTCATGTATTCGGCGACCCGGTCGATCACCTGGCGCGGCACATAGGAGCCGCCTGCATTCTCCAGGAACACCCAGCCGTCCTTCAGCGGCGGAAACTGCTCGCGCACGAAATCGACGTTGAGCGACGTCGTCATGAAACCCTCGCCATCCATGAGAGAAGAAGCCTCGAGTGCTAAGCGGTTTTCGCTTCGGCCTTGCCGCCATGCGCGGCCGACCAGGCTTCCGGATCTTCCAGGAATTCGATCACGCTCTTCTGCGCCTTCGCGTCGAGCCGGCCGGTCTCGATGGCGACATCGAGCACGTCGCGCCAGGTCGCCAGGCCGTGCAGCTTCACGCCGCGCTCCGCCAGGGTCGCGGTCGATTGCGGGAAGGTGCCGTAATGGAAGATCACCAGCGCATGCTCGACCTTGCCCTCGGCCTGCTTCACCGCATCGACGAAGGTGGCGAGCGAGCCGCCGGCGGTCGCGAGGTCCTCCATCACCAGGCAGCGCGCGCCGACGGGGAGGTCGCCCTCGATCTGCGCGCCGCGGCCGAAGCCCTTCGGCTTCTTGCGCACATAGAGCATGGGGAGCGAAAGGCGGTCGGAGAGCCAGGCGGCGTAGGGGATGCCCGCGGTCTCGCCGCCGGCGACGGCATCCAGGCTCTCGAAGCCGATCTCGCGCTCGACCAGCTCGGCCGCGAGCTCGATCACCTTCCGGCGCGCCCGGGGGAAGGAGATGATCTTGCGGCAGTCGATATCGACCGGGCTGGCGCGGCCGGAGGTCAGGGTGAAGGGCTGGTCCGGGCGCAGGTGGACGGCTTCGATTTCGAGCAGGATTCGGGCGACGATGGGGCCCGATGGGCCGGCCGAGACGGGCAGGGCCATGGCAATGCGACTCCGCGTTTCTGAATGGCAGGGCGGCAGTATGGTCGGCCCGCCGGCCAGCGGCAAGCGCCCTGGTCGTGCGGTTTTCTCAACCGGACCAAGGACCTGGACCCTTCGGGTCCGACTTTGTTAACTATTCTGCATTAGGATTCCGCTAAAGTGCGGCGGATCGCGCCAGCGGGTCCCGGCAGAAGCGCCGGCGCCGCGGCGCGCAGCGGAGCAGGGGTCGTCGATGGCGGTTGCGCCGTTCTCGATCGCAAAGCGGGTTCTGTTCGGCCGAAAGGCGGACGGCCGGGCGGACAGCGCCGCACGGCCATCCTTGGACCATGACGCCCGGGAGACGCCGGCCTATCGGCGGCCGTTGCGCATCCTTTCGATCGACGGCGGGGGCATTCGCGGCATCCTGCCGGCGATGGTGCTGGCCGATCTCGAGCGCCGCACCAACCGGCCGGCGATCGATCTCTTCGATCTGATGGTGGGGACCTCGACCGGCGGGCTGGTCGCGCTGGCGCTTGCCTGCCCGAACGGCGACGGCAAGCCGCGGCACAGCGCCCGCGACATCATCCGGCTCTACGAGGTCGAGGGGAAGCGCGTCTTCTCGCGCTCGGTCTGGCACAAGATCCGGTCGGTCGGGAACCTCACCGAAGGCAAGTATCCCGCCGCCGGCATCGAAGGCGTGCTGCAGGATTATTTCGGCGAGTGCCGGCTGAAGGACGCGCTCAACGACGTGGTGGTGCCCGCCTACGAGATCGAGCGGCGCATGCCGTTCTTCTTCAAGACGGCGAATGCGCGGCAGAAGTCCTATTACGACTACCCGATGAAGACGGTGATCCGCGCGGCGACCGCGGCGCCGACCTATTTCGAGCCGACCCAGATCCAGATCGGCGGGCCGAACGACTACTACGCCTTGGTCGATGGCGCGCTCTTTGCCTACAATCCCGCCATGTGCGCCTATATCGAGGCGCTGAAGCGCTTTCCGGAATATGACAGCGTCATCATGGTGTCGCTTGGCACCGGTAAGCTCACGCGGCGGCTGCCCTATGACGAGGTCAAGGACTGGGGCGCCGCGCGCTGGGCGCAGCCGGCCTTCGCGCTGATGTGCGACGGCATCTGCGACGTGGTCGATCACCAGCTTCAGGAGATCCTGCCGGAAACCGAGGACGGGCACCGGCAATATTACCGGTTCCAGGC
This sequence comes from Dongiaceae bacterium, assembly GCA_035545355.1. Classification (GTDB taxonomy): domain Bacteria; phylum Pseudomonadota; class Alphaproteobacteria; order Dongiales; family Dongiaceae; genus Dongia. The sequence continues at coordinate 4,609 of DASZYM010000172.1, read as the reverse complement.
GCGTCTCGATGTCGGCAACGACGATATGGACGATGCCAGCAACACCAATATCCGGGTGCTGCGGCTCCTGGCCGAGGACCTGCTGCAGGCCAACCGCGCCGTCCTGCGGAATCTGGCCGATCGGCTGCTGGTCGGCGCGCCCGAGCGGCCGGACGCCCCGCCGCCCAATACCGCCGCCGATGCGCCGCCGCCGGCGATGACGCCGCAGGAGGCGAAAATGGCCGGCGCCCGGGAAGCCGCCGACCTTGCCGCGGAGCACGACTGATCGCCCGGGTGAAGATTTACGGCGGAATCGGTCAGCGGGTGGTAAGCTGCTGGAAGTAGTCCCGTCTTGTCCGGACGAAGGAGAGAACCGGTGCGGCTGCCGACCGAGAAGCGTGGTTTCCAGATTACCTACGCCGAGTTCTGGCGGCTCTACCTGGATGCGCACCGCAAGCCGGCCACCCGCGCCATGCATTACGGGGCCACGGTGATCGGCGCCCTCGGCACCTTGGCGGCGGTGCTGCTGGGCGAGCCGCTGCTCTGCCCGGCCGGGATAGGGATCGGCGTCTGCATGGCGGTCGGCTCGCACCGCTTCATCGAGCGCAACCGGCCGCTGATCCGGGTCAACGCCTTCTACGGCGCGCTGTGCGACCTCCGGATGATGTGGCTGGGGCTGACCGGGCAGTTGCCCGGGGAATACCGCCGCCTCGGCCTGGATCCGGTCGGCCCGGCCGGCGGGATCCGCGCCGCCATTCCGGAATAGACCCACCTCACAACCGAGACGCTATTTCATGCACGGCCCCGCTTGGCGGGGAAGCGCGCGACTTGATAGCATATGCGCCGATATCTCGTGCTGAATGCCGGAACGACGGGGTTGGCGGAGGTGGCGATGCGGGGGATTACGCGGGCGGTGCTGCTGGGCGCCGCGATGGCGGCCGGTGCGATCGGGATCGCACAGGCGAAGGAGAACCAGGAATACACGCTCGGCCAATGGACCGGCTATTCCTATACCGACGACAATAACGGCCAGTTCACGGACTGCACCGCCTGGGCGTCCAACGATGACAACGTCCAGCTCGGCGTCAGCGTGACCAAGGAGTACCAGCTTCAATTCTATCTCTATTCCAAGAGCTGGAACCTGCCCCAGGACCAGTCCTATCCGGTCAGCTACTGGGTCGACCGCGGCGGACAATACCGGGGCAAGGTGGTGACCTCCGGCAAATCGACCGTCTATATCGACGTCGACTCCGATAACGACGTGTTCCAGGCGCTGAAGGCCGGCACCGAATTGACCGTGCGCACCTCCTCGGACGATTACGTCTTCAATCTCGCCAATTCAGGCAACGCGCTCAGCCGCCTGGTCGACTGTGTCGACCAGCACGCCAAGGCTGCGACGACGAATCCGTTCGGGCCGGGCTCCGGCGGCGATCAGGGCAACAGCAGCCAGCAGCAGGACACCAACCAGAACAATCAGCAGCAGAACGACAGCCAGCAGAGCAACAATCAGCAGAGCAACGGGTCCGACGACACCGCGATGAAGCAGCTCGACGTCAGCGTCGACGACGTGCAGAAGTTCCTGGTGGACGTGACCGGCGCCAAGCCCTCGATGATCAAGGTGGCCGCCAAGACCGACAAGGCCGGCGCGCAGTACTTCGACTTCTCGACGCCGCTGGGCGGCGGCCAGTTCTGGCAGGAGAAGCTCGGCAGCGATCAGCTCGAGGACATCGCCGCCGGCTATGTCGCCAGCTACCGCAAGGACTGCAAGGGCGATTTCGAGGAATCGCCGGCCAAGCCGGTGCAGAGCCAGAAGGGCCAGCTCTCCGCCGGCACCGCCGCCTGCTCGGTCTCGCCCTATCAGAACAACGGGCCGGAATTCCTCTCCTACGCGATGGCCGAGGACCAGGGCGTCATCTCGATCTACGTGACCTATACCGGCGGCAATGCCGCCAAGGCCAAGAGCGATTCCCTCGGCCGCCTGATCGAGCGGCGCTACGAGGACATGCTGCAGGAGCAGAACTAGGCCAGAGTCGCTACGCCCGGTCGCGGAAATAGCGGAAGGTCGCTTCCGCCCGCGCGATCGTCTTGCCATCGACCAGCGCCTCGGCGGTGGCAAAGCCGATCGTCTTGCCGCCGCTGATCCTGCGGCCCTGGGCGACGATCGTGTCGCCGACCCGCGCCTGGCCGATGAACATGATGTTCATCGAGAGCGTGACCACCGTGCGCGGGTTTTCCGGCCCCTCGACGAAGGCCGCGGCGAAACCGGAAGCGCTGTCGAGCAATGTCGCGAGCAGGCCGCCATGGGGGATGGAGAGGCGGTTGAGATGCTGCGGGCCGACTTTCAGGCTGACTTCCGCGAAGCCGACGCCGCGATCCGTGACTTTATAGCCCAGTAAATCCGCAAACCCACTATGGGCTCTTCCGATATCCGTCATGCGCGCTCCCGCTGAGATCTGCCCCATGGCCGCACTCTCCGGGGCGTCAAGAACCTCTCTCTTGCCATGGCTTGGGGAAATCTTCAAAACTGCATTCCCGCCCTGTTTTTCCGCGCGCAAGGCATGATCGAGCTCTATTCGTGGACCACACCGAACGGCCACAAAATCCACATCATGCTGGAGGAGACCGGCCTGCCCTATCGGGTGCATAAGGTCGATCTCGGCGCCCGCGAGCAGACCCGGCCCGATTTCCTGAAAATCAATCCCAACGGCAAGATTCCGGCGATCGTCGATACCGACGGGCCGGGCGGCAAGCCGATCGCCATCTTCGAATCCGCCGCCATCCTGATCCATCTGGCGGAGAAATCGGGCAAGTTCCTCCCCGCGGAGCCGGTGGCGCATTACGCCACCCTGGAATGGCTGATGTTCCAGGTCGCCAATATCGGCCCGATGTTCGGCCAGGCTTTCCACTTCCGGAGCGGCGCGCCGGAGCGCGTGCCCTATGCCGTCGATCGCTACACCAACGAAGTCGGGCGGCTGATGGCCGTGCTCGACCGGCGTCTCAACGAGGCGCCGTATCTTGCCGGCGCCGAATACACGATCGCCGACATCGCGACCTGGCCCTGGGTGAAGAACGCCGCCAATTACGGGCAGAACATGGAGAACTACCCGCATGTCGCGCGCTGGATCAAGGCGATCTACGAGCGCCCCGCGGTGAAGCGCGGCCTCAAGGCGCTCGAGAAGGCGGCGGCGTGATGGCCCAGGGATCCAGCGAGATCGAGGTCTATACCTGGCCGACGCCGAACGGGCACAAGATCCATATCGCCCTCGAGGAGCTCGGCCTGCCTTATCGCGTGATCCCGGTCGATATCGCCAAGGGCGAGCAGTTCCGGCCCGAATTCCTGAAGATCAGCCCCAACAACAAGATCCCGGCTCTGGTCGATCCCGACGGAATCGGCGGCAATCGCATGGCGCTGATGGAATCCGGCGCGATCCTGATCTATCTCGCCGACAAGACCGGCAGGCTCATGCCGGCCGATGCGCGCGACCGCCTGGTCGCGCTGCAATGGCTGGTGTTCCAGATGGCCAATGTCGGACCGATGCTGGGACAGGTGCATCACTTCCGCCATTACACGCCCGAGCAGATGCCTTATGCGATCGAGCGCTTCACCAACGAGACCAAGCGCATCTACGGCGTGCTCGACGGCCGCCTGGCCGAGGCGAAGTATCTCGGCGGCGACGAATACAGCATGGCCGATATCGCGACCTTCCCCTGGCTGGTGAGCTGGGAATGGCAGGGCGTGGTGCTCGCCGATTACCCCAACCTCGAGCGCTGGTTCAAAACCATTGCCGAACGGCCCGCGGTGCAGCGCGGCCTCGCGGTGCTCGCCGAGCTGAAGCGCAAGCCCAAGCAGCTCTCCGAGGCCGAGCGCGAGATCCTGTTCGGCTCCAAGCAATACGAGCGGCGGTAGAAACCGCCGCCGGGCTGGTTTGACATTCGAGCCCTTGGCCGGTAGTAAACCCCTCGCATACGCCGTGGCGTAGGCTGCTCACAAACGGACTTTCTCTCGTGCGGAGGGGTGGCCGAGCGGCTGAAGGCGGCGGTTTGCTAAACCGTTATAGGGCCCTAAAGCCCTATCGGGGGTTCGAATCCCCCTCCCTCCGCCATTTTTCGTCTAGCCCTCTTGAGCTAGTCTGGGAGCGATGCCCAGCCGCCCCGATACGCCCGACCAGCGCCCCTCGAACCAGCGACCGCCCGAGGAAGACTGGTCTCGCCTGATGGCGCAGGGCCAGACCGGCGATGCCAGGGCCTATCGGCTGCTCCTGACCGGAATCACCCCGTATTTGCGGGCGCTGGCCCATCGCTTCGGCCTCTCCGGGTCCGACATCGAGGATGCGGTGCAGGATGCGCTGCTGACCCTGCATTCGATCCGTCACACCTACGATCCCGGCCGGCCTTTCGCGCCCTGGCTGGTGGCGGTGGCCCGGCACCGGATGCTGGATTACCGCCGCAAAAGGGTGCGCCAGTTCGGCCGGGAGACCGAACTGACCGATTTCCATGAAACATTTGCGGCGGCCGAGACGAATCCTCCCGAACGGGCCGGCGAGGGCGCGAAGCTGCGTGCCGCCATCGCCGAGCTGCCGGCCGGGCAGCGTCAGGCCGTGGAATTGCTGAGACTGCAGGAAATGTCGCT
>DASZYM010000171.1:0-4302 GCA_035545355.1 Dongiaceae bacterium | reverse complement strand
GTAGGAGAGTTTCTTCGGCCGGATCGGTTGCATCTCCCCGCGCGCGACCCAAGGTGCGGCGTAGTGGCTGGGTAGATAGGCGATGAAACGGCCTGAGAGCACCAGCACCGCCAGGCCCTCCATCGAATAGGAGCGGGCGCCGGCCTTGAGGCGCAGCGGGCGCAGATCCTCCATATACCCGCGCCCGGCATAGGGGACGGCGAGGACTTCGTCATTGGCGATCGAATCCGGCGCGCGGCCGAAGAGCGGATTGCCGGCACTGCAATAGAGGGTCTGCTCCTCCAGGAATAGCGCGCGATAGGCGAGGCCGGGCAGCGCGTGGTGAAAGGCGCCGATCGCGAGATCGAGCCGGCCGTCTAGCACCTTGCGCTCCAGCTCCTGCGGCGCGTCGATATGCATGGTGACATGGACGCCACCGGCGCGCTCGCCGTAGCGGTGCATCACCTTGGCCAGATGATTGGCAGGGTTGGAGATGATGTTGTCGACCATGCCGATGTTGAGATTGCCGACCAGCCGTCCGCCGAGCGCGCCGACATCGGAGCGGAACGCTTCCAGCCCGGCGACCAGGCGCTGCGCCGCGCGATAGACCTCCTCGCCGCGCTCGGTCAGGCGGAAGCCGGTGCGCCCGCGCTGGCAGAGCCGCATGCCGAGCCGCCGCTCCAGATCCGAGATCATCGTGGAGAGCCGCGACGGACTGACGTTCAGCACGCCCTGGGCCGCGCCGAACCCGCCGCTTTCCACCACGGTGAGGAAGGCATGGATCTGCTTCAGGTCGATGTTCCCAAGGCCGACAGCCATAGTTTCATAAAATCGGAAGTTTACTTCTGATATTTCGACTTTATCGCAACTGGGCGTGGGCGGGAAGATGGCAGTAACAGGGAGAAGGCTCATGGATCGTACAGGTCACAACAACCCCCAACCGGTCGACGCCGCCATCGTGCCGCGCTTCGGCGCGATCCCGACCTTCATGCGCCTCCCTTACATCACCGAGCCGACCGCGGTGGATATCGCGCTCGTCGGCGTGCCCTGGGACGGCGGCACCACCAACCGCGCCGGCGCGCGCCACGGCCCGCGCGAGATCCGCAACATGTCGAGCTTCATGCGCAAGGTGCACCATGTCAGCCGCATCGCGCCCTACGAGCTGGCGCGGGTCGCCGATCTCGGCGATGCGCCGGTCAACCCGATCGACCTCATGGACTCGCTCGGCCGCATCGAGCGCTTCTTCGCCAAGGTGCATGCGGCCGGCGCCATGCCGCTCTCGGCCGGCGGCGACCATCTGATCACGCTGCCGATCTTCCGCGCCATCGCCAAGCATCGGCCGATCGGCATGATCCATTTCGACGCCCACAGCGACACCAACGACCGCTATTTCGGCGACAACATGTACACCCACGGCACGCCGTTCCGCCGCGCGGTGGAGGAGGGGCTGCTCGATCCCAAGCGCGTGGTGCAGATCGGCATCCGCGGCTCGATTTACAGCGCCGACGACATGGCCTTCGCCGAGCAGCACGGCATGCGCGTGATCTACATGGAGGAGTTCTCCAGGATCGGCGTCGAAAAGACCATCGCCGAGGCGCGCCGCGTCGCCGGCGACGGCCCGACCTATATCAGCTTCGACGTCGACGGCATCGACCCCGCTTTCACGCCCGGCACCGGCACGCCGGAAATCGGCGGCCTCACGACGTTGGAGGCGCAGCACCTGGTGCGCGGCCTGCAGGGCCTGAACCTGGTCGGCGGCGACGTGGTCGAAGTCTCCCCACCCTTCGACCCCAGCGGCAACACCGCCCTCGTGGGCGCCACCCTGATGTTCGAAATCCTCTGCCTCCTCGCCGACGCGCATGCACGGCGGAACAAGTAGGCGGCGGCTCTCGCGCTGGATCCTTACGTCGAGATGCTTCGAGGCCGCCGATCCAGCGCTGCAACCGCCCTTGCCGCCGCCCGGGCCGCCCGCCAATATCGCGCCACGCGCAGCGAACACCTGGAGACATCATGCCCGCCGACCAGCTCACCCTCACCCCGAAGGCCGCCCGCGCCTTGATCTTCAACGCGCTGACCGGCGCCGGCACGACGCCGGACAATGCGCGCTACCTGACCGAGGGCGTGCTCGACACCGAGCTCTCCGGCATGGCGGGGCACGGCTTCCATTGGGTCCCGTATTATTGCCAGCATGTGCAGAGCGGGAAGGCGAACGGCAAGGCCAAGCCCGCGGTGAAGCGCGCCTCGGCCGTCGCCTTCCGGGTCGACGCCAAGAACGGCTTCGCCCATCCGGCGATCGAGGCGGGTTTTGCCAAGCTCGTTCCCGCCGCCCGCACCTTCGGCATCGCCGGCATGTCCGTCACCAATTCCTATAATGCCGCGACCCTCGGTTTCCATACCGGGTATCTGGCGCGCCAAGGCCTGCTCGCTTTCGGCTTCACCAATTCCTCGGCCAAGATCGCGCCGGTCGGCGGACGCGTCCCCGTGCTCGGCACCAATCCCATGTCCTTCGCCGTGCCGGGCAAGAACGGCAAGATCGCCTTCCTGATCGACCAGTCCTCCTCCGCCGTCGCCTGGAGCACGGTGAAGCAGGCGGCGGACGAGGGCAGGGACATCCCGCTCGGCTGGGCGCTCGACAAGAACGGCAAGCCCACCACCGATCCCAATGCGGGGTTGGAAGGCACGATGGCGCCGTCCGGCGGCTATAAGGGCTTTGGCTGGGGCCTCATCGTCGAGGTGATGTGCGCGGCTCTGGCCGGCGCCAATCGCGGCCCGCAGATGGGCTCCTTCACCTTGGACGACGGCAAGCCGATCGGCTGCGGCCAGTTCTTCATCGCCATCGCGCCCGACAAATTCTCCGGCGGCACCTTCGCCAAGCAGGTGACGGCCCTGGCGAAATCCATCACCGCCCAGCCCGGCGCCCGCCTGCCCAATTCCAAGCGCGAAGCCAACCAGAAGCGCCTGAAGAAGGAAGGCCTCCCGATCGACAAGGCGCTCTACGAGAAGCTGAAGAGCTTTGTCGGCCAGTAGCGCAACATAACGGCCTCCGCCACATCGAACGGCGGTAAGTCATTGACGATCACGCATAATATCGCCTCGAAGACCGCAGCCGATTTTCGATTCTGTGTAAGTCCGGTGTAAGTTGGCCGCTCTTCGGGCGCAATACGGTAACGGCCAGACTTCGCGATACCGAACTCGATTCTACTCGATTTTCCGCACCCCGGCCATCTTTCGTCGCGAGGATATTCTTTTGTGTGCCGGGGTGTGTTGAATTCACCCGCTCCGTTGTCATCATCCGCGGCTTGAACGGCGCCGCGTCGGGGTGATGATGAACCCACCGCGAACCGTACTGGCTGGCACAGCATGCTCATCGCCCAACTGACCGATCTCCATGTCCGCCCACGCGGCATGCTCGCCAACCGCGTGGTCGAGACCAACGCCATGCTGGAACGCGCGCTACACCACGTGGCGGCACTGGATCCCAAGCCCGACGCCGTCATCATCTCCGGCGATCTGGTCGATAAGGGCCTGCTCGAGGAATACAATGTCCTGGCCGAACTCCTTCACCGCCATCTCTCCATGCCGACCTATATGGTGCCCGGCAATCACGACCGGCGCGAGGCGATGCGCGAGGGCCTCGTGGATTTTCCGGGCATCGGCAGCGATCCGCAATTCATCCAGTATACGGTTGATGACCTGCCGCTCCGGCTGGTGATGCTGGATTCCATCGTGCCAGGCGCGGGGCATGGCGAGCTCTGCCCGAAGCGGCTCGATTTCCTCGACCGCGCCCTTGCCGCTCAGCCCGAGAAGCCGACCGTAGTCGTGCTGCACCATCCGCCGATCAAATGCGGCGTCGACTTCATGGATGAGATCAACCTGCATTCGGCAGACGCCTTCTCCGCCGTCATCGCCAGGCATCCCCAGGTCGAGCGCGTGCTCTGCGGGCACAGCCATCGGCCGATCATAAAGCGCTTCGCCGGGACGATCGTGCAGGTGGCTCCGAGCACTGCCCATCAGGTCTCTCTGGCGCTGAAGCCTGGCGTCCCTGAGACACTGATCATGGAGCCACCCGCTTATCTGCTACACCGCTGGACGCCGGCGGACGGCCTCGTCACGCACCAGGCCTATATCGGCGAATTTGCCGGACCTTATCCTTTCTCCTGACGATCTCTAAAACCGCGCAGCGTGCAGCGGCGGCACCCGGTCCTTCCAGGGCAGCTCCTGCTCCAGCATCGCGGCGAGCTGCAGGACGAGATGCTCCCGGGCGGGTCCCGCGCCCAGCTGCACGCCGATCGGCAGGCCGCTGGAATGCATCGCCAGCGGCAG
>DASZYM010000170.1:0-13703 GCA_035545355.1 Dongiaceae bacterium | reverse complement strand
TGAAGGCGAGATAGCCCGCGCCGAGCAGGCGCGGCAGGCTCACATCCGCCGGCAGCGCCGCCACCGCGTCCTTGTCGAACTGGGCATAGCCGCGCATCGCGCCGTCGGAGGTGACGTCGACCACCATCAGCTTCACCGCGCCGTCGCTCTTGGTCTGCAGCGTGAAGACGCCCTCGTATTTCAGCGCCGCGGCGAGGGTCGCCGAGACGGTCAGCATCTCGGCCAGGAGATGCGCGACCGGCGCGGGATAGGCATGCTTGTGGATGATCTCGTCGGCGACGGCGGAGAGCCGCACCGCGCGGCCGCGGATGCCGAGCCCCTCGATCTGGAACGGGCGGATATAATCGGCGCCCGATTGCGGCGCTGTTTCAATCTGCATCATGGACCATCATATGGGTCAGATGACCCCGAGGCACCAGAGCAGGATGCCCTGCTGCGCGTGCAGCCGGTTCTCGGCCTCGTCCCAGACCACCGATCGCGGCCCGTCGATCACCGAGGCGGTCATCTCGTCGCCGCGATGGGCCGGCAGGCAATGCATGAAGACGGCGCCGGGATTGGCGGCCTGCATCAGCCGGTCGTCCACCTGGAAGCGGCGGAGCTGCTCGGTGCGGTCGATCGTGTCCTGGTCGCCCATGGAGACCCAGGTGTCGGTGACCACGCAATCGGCGCCCTTCACGGCTTCCTTGGGGTCGTTGGAGATCCGGACCTTGCCGCCCTTCTGCTCGGCCCAGCGCACCACGTCCGGCGGCGGGGCGAGATTCCCCGGGCAGGCGACGTTCAATTCGAAGCCGAACTGCACGGCGGCATGGATCCATGAGGTCGCCATGTTGTTGCCGTCGCCCGACCAGGTGATGCGCTTGCCGGCGATCGGCCCGCGATGCTCCTCGAAGGTCATGACGTCGGCCATGAGCTGGCAGGGATGCGTGCGGTCGGTCAGGCCATTGATGACGGGAACGGTGGCATTCTCCGCCAGTTCCAGCAGCTTCTGCTCTTTTGTCGTCCGCACCATGATGCAATCGACATAGCGCGACAGCACCCGCGCCGTGTCGGCCACGGTCTCGCCGCGCCCGAGCTGCGAGCTCTCGCGCTCCAGCACCACCGCATCGCCGCCCAGCTTCTTCATGCCGAGCTCGAAGGAGACCCTCGTCCGGGTCGAGGGCTTCTCGAAGATCATGGCGAGCGCCTTGTCGGCCAGCGGCTTGCGGTTGCCGTTGGGGAACTCGCCGCGCTTCAGCGCCTTGCCGGCCTCGATGATCTTGCGCAGCACCTCGGTCGGCAGCACGTCGAGGTCGAGGAAATGCCGGATCTCCCCGGCTGTAGTCTTCGCATCCGGCATGATCAGGCCGCCTTCGCCTGCGAGGCGGCCGCCTCGGTCAGGATGCCGACCGCGCGGTCGATCTCGGCCTCGGTCACGATCAGCGGCGGCAGCAGGCGCACGACATTGTCGGCGGCGGTCAGGACCAGCAGGCCGCCGGCCCGTGCCTGGTCGACGATGGCGCTGTTCGAGCCGATGCATTTCAGGCCGCGGATCAGGCCCAGCCCGCGCGCCTCGCTGAAGACGGTCGGGAACTGCTTCACCAGCGCGTCGAGATGCCGGTCGAGATGTCGGCCGAGCTTCGCGACGTTGTCCAGGAAGCCCGGCGCCAGCATCACGTCCAGCACCGCGTTGCCGACCGCCATCGCCAGCGGATTGCCGCCGAAGGTCGTCCCGTGGCTGCCATGGACGAAGGCCGCCGCGACCTTCTCGGTCGCGAGGCAGGCGCCCAAGGGGAAGCCGCCGCCGATCGCCTTGGCGGTCGAGACGATGTCGGGCTTCACGCTGGCCCATTCATGGGCGAACAGCTTGCCGGTGCGGCCCATGCCGCATTGGACCTCGTCGAACATCAGCAGCAGGCCGTATTCGTCGCAGGCGGCGCGCAAGCCCTTGAGGAACTCCACGTCGGCGGCGCGCATGCCGCCTTCGCCCTGCACCGGCTCGATCAGGATCGCGGCGGTCTCCGGGCCGATCTTGGCGCGGACCTCGTTCAGGTTGCCGAACGGCACCTGGTCGAAGCCTTCGACGTCGGGCCCATAGCCTTTGAGATACTTCTCGTTCCGGGCGGCGGCGAGCGTCGCCAAGGTGCGGCCGTGGAACGCGCCCTCGAAGGTGATGACGCGATAGCGCTTCGGGTCGCCGAAATCGTCCTGCCACTTGCGGATGAGCTTCAACCCGCATTCGATCGCCTCGGCGCCGGAATTGCCGAAGAACACGGCATCGGCGAAGGAGGCATCGACCAGGCGCTGCGCCAGCTTCTCCTGACCGGGGATCTTGAACAGGTTCGAGCAGTGCCAGACTTTGTCGGCCTGCTCCTTCAGCGCCTTCACCAGATGCGGATGGCAATGGCCGAGCGCCGTCACGGCGATGCCGCTGGTGAAATCCAGGAATCGTCGCCCGTCGGTGGTGACCAGCGTGGCGCCTTCGCCCCGCTCGATGGTGAGATCGACCCGATTATAGGTGTTCATCAACGCGGTCATCTGACGGTTCCTTAGTAAAGTCTCCCCCGCTTTGGGGGAGGTTGGCAGCGTCCGCCGAAGCTTCAGCGTAGGCGGATGGGGGAACCCCAAACCGGGACCCCCGAACTTTTTGAAGGACGCCGAATATCGGGTCGCTTCCGGCGAATGTAAAGCGCCGGATTGTACCGTTACATCAGGGCTTTAGCATTACGACTGCCCCGGGGTGGCCGCGACAGTCACGACGGACGCGAGTCAGCCGCGATTGCCGGGACGGCCGCCGGATCGAGCGCCACAAAAGCGAAGGGCCTCCCGGAGGAGGCCCTTCCATTGCCCTGCCTAGAGGCGGCAGCTCAGCGAAGCCCGACCTCAACTGGGGAGGCCATGCTCATGAGAACCGCCAGCTGCGGCATATGACAATGAGACATCTGACCACCTCCTTTCCATTGTTGAACGGCCAATAATGTAGGAGGCGCGTTCGATTTTGCAATCGCGATCGCTTCTGTGACGGAGATAGATTGGCACAGACGACGGTGGATGAGAGATCTCGTCAAGACCTGATGAACGAGAGCAGGTCAGGGTTGAGGACATCCGCATGGGTGGTCAGCATGCCATGGGGGTAGCCAGGATAAGTCTTAAGCGACCCGTGCTTAAGCAGGTCGACCGCACGCGGTACCGAACTTGCAAACGGGACGACTTGATCAGCCTCGCCATGCATCACCAGCACCGGCACGGTGATCTTCTTGAGGTCTTCGGTATAATCTTCGAGCCAAGAATCGACAGTTGCGTAGTGAGCGAGGGCACCGCCGGCCATGCCTTGGCGCCACCAGTTCGCAATGATTGCCTCCGAACGCTTGGCCCCATCGAGGTTGTAGCCGTAGAACGGATTCTCAGGGACGAAACGGTAGAACTCCGACCGATTGCCCAGCACGCCTGCCCGGATCGCTTCGAACCACTCCGGCGGTTGACCGGAGGGGTTGTCCTTGCTCCGGTACATGTTCGGCGTCAGTGAAGCGACCAGCACCGCCTTCGCGACACGCTCCTGGTGGCGAGCGACATAGCGGGCCACCTCACCGCCACCTGTCGAGTGCCCGATATGGATCGCGTCGCGCAGGTCGAGGTGCTCGGTCAGGGCCGCGAGGTCGGAAACCCAGTGGTCCATGTCGTTGCCGGTGCTGGGCTGGTCGGACCGTCCGTGGCCGCGCCGGTCGTGGGCGATCACCCGACACCCCTGACGAAGAAAGAACGTCATCTGGGCATCCCAGTCGTCCGCTGTCAGCGGCCAACCGTGGCTGAAAACGATCGGCTGACCTGATCCCCAATCCTTGTAGAAGATGCTTACGCCGTCTGTAGTCGTGATCGTGGACATTGCCGTTCTCCTTCAGGTTAAGCCGCGGTTGAGTCTGGTCGCCCGCTGGCGCGGCGCTCCAGCGGCAAATCGATGAAAGCTGTAGTAAGTGACCAGTCGTCTATTAACTGGACAAAGACTTACGCAAGCAGGCTCGGCAACACGGCGCGCTGGAAGTTCTCGAACGCCGCGCGACTGCGTTCGACCTTCGCCCGCATGACAGCCCCTTCGAACGCGTCGATCAACGCAGCGGCAAGTTGCTTCGGGTCCTTCCCTGGACTGAGCTCCCGGCGCGTCTGCGCCTCACGCAGGCAGTCGGTCAGCGCGGCCGACCATTCCCGGTACACCTTGGCCAGCTTGGCACGCACATCCTCGCTCGACGGCGTGACTTCCAGAGCCATGTTGCCGATGAGGCAACCCACCGCGTAGCGCTGGCGCGCATGAAACTCGGCCAGACCGGAGAAGTAACGGGCGATGCGCGAGGTTGGCGAGGTGTTGGCTTCGCTGAGGATCGGGCCGTATTGCGCGACGATCGAATCCCAATATTCAGTGAGGATCTCCACCCCGAAGGCTTCTTTGCTGTCGAAGTAGTTATAGAACGAGCCTTTCGGAACGCCCGCGGCAGCGGTGATGTCCTGGACGCCGGTCGCGCTGAAGCCTTGGCGGCTGACGAGCTCTGCCCCCTTCTCGAGAAGGCGTGCTCGGGTTTCGGGGTTGGCTGGCCTGGGCATCTGTCTGGACCCGTCTGGTTCGTCGTCTGGGTTTATATATGACCAGTCGTCTTTTAATAGTCAAGCGGAAAATTCCGGGGTTTTCGATTCGGATTATCCGGCGCCTGCGTGTCGCGCGCGATCAGGGCTTCAGCTTGTAGCCCGAGCGAAACCAGCGGAACGCCCACCAGCCGAGCACCAGGTTGGCGCCGACCAGCACTGCCACATGCACCAGCGGGTCGCCGGCATTCTGTCCGGTCACGCCGTACCGGAACCCGTCGATCACATGAAAGATCGGGTTGAAATGCATGGCTGTCTGGAACGGCGCCGGCAGGGCCGAGAGCGGATAGAACACGCCGGAGAGGAAGGAGAGCGGCACCAGGATGAAGGTGTGCATGGCGGAGAAATGGTCCCACTTCTCCGCCCAGATCCCGACCAGCACGCCCACCAGCGAATGCAGCGACATGCCGAGGAATCCGAAGACCAGGATCGCCCAGGGATGGGCGAGGCCGAGATCGGCAAAGACCAGAGAGACCGCCGCGACGACGATTCCCACGGCCAGGCCGCCGAGGCAATCGGCGCCGACATAGCCGAGCAGCCGCTCGAAGGCGCTCAAGGGCGCCATCAGCATGTCGGCGATGATCCGCTCGTGCTTGTCGAAGATGAAGCTGCCGGCGGCGGATTCATACGCCTTCTCGCAGGCGGAGAAGACGATGAGGCCGGGCGCGATGAAGTCGATCAGCGCCTTGCCGCCGGCATCGCCGTGCAGCGCCAGCCGGAACACCGCGAGATAGAGCAAAGCGGTCACCGCCGGGCCGAGGAGCTGGTAGTTGTAATCGGAAAGGCCGCGGCTGGCCTCGCGCTTCACCAGAGTGGCGAGGCCGAGCCCGTTGACCGCGCCGAAGCGCCGGATACCGAGGCGTCCCGGAACCATGATCAGGCGAGGCTCACGCCTTCAGCCGATAGCCGCGGCGGAACCAGGCATGCACCGCCAGCAGCAGCACCGCGTCGATGCCCAGCATCACCAGCACGCCGACCATCGGCGAGGCATCGGCCCGGTCGATGAAGCCGTAGCGGAAGCCGTCGATCATGTAGAAGAACGGATTGAGATGCGCGATGTGCTGCCAGAGCGGCGGCAGCCGGGTGGTCGAGTAGAAGGTGCCGGAGAGGAAGGAGAGCGGCGTCACCACGAAGTTGGTGATCGCCGCCATATGGTCGAACTTCTCCGCCCAGATGCCGGCCAGGATGCCGAGCAAGGCCATCAGCAGGCTGGCCGCGACCGCGTGGAAGATCACGAAGACCGGATGCGCGATGCCGAAATGCACGAAGACGAACATCGCGATTCCGGTGGTGAATCCGACCACCACGCCGCGGGTGACGCCGCCGCCGGCGACCCCGACGGTGAGCTCCGCGGCGTTGAGCGGTGGCATCAGCAGGTCGACGATATTGCCCTGCACCTTGGCGATCATCAGCGAGGACGAGGTGTTGGCGAAGGCGTTCTGGGCGATGGTCATCATGATGAGACCGGGCACCAGGAAATCGACATAGCTCTGGCCATCGACCGTGTCGATCCGATGGCCCAGCGCCAGCACGAAGATCGCGAGGAACAGCAGGCCGGTCACCAGCGGCGCCAGCACGGTCTGGGTGGCGACGGCCCAGAACCGCCGCACCTCCTTGCCGTAAAGCGTCGCGAGGCCGATCCAGTTGACGGCGCCGTAACGGCGCGAGGCGAGGGAATGCATGGCGGGGCTTCAGGTCGGTTGGCCGGCGACGCTATACGCGCCCGGTGACGCTGGCAACCGCGCCGCGAAGGGGGCGATTCCGCAAGATAGGGTCTTCCCTATTCCCGTGATACGTGCTACAAGATGGATATCCGGAGCCTGCCCCCGCTGCGCCATGCCGAGGCTTGGCCTTCCGCGGTCTGCACCGCAAGCGCCGCGCCGGGACTTAAACAGGGCATAACCGAAATCGAAAAATGGCCCGGTGCCCTAAGAGCCGGATTACATGAGCCGGATCAAGGGCTTACCCGGATTTTTCGCCCCGAAATCGCCGTCAGGCGGTTATGTCAGCGGATCGTGTCCTCGATGATCACCTCTTGCGCGACTTCGGCGGTGGTCTTCGCCTCCTCGGTGATCCGGGTTTCCTTCCAGCTCCCGCGGCCGAACCAGGCGATGGAGACGATCGCGACCGCGATGTTGGTGACCGGGAAGGACCACCAGAGGCCGCCCGCCGTGAGCGTGGTGTGCTTGGAGAGGATATAGGCCAGCGGGAATTGGAACATCCATTGCTAGACCAACGCGATCACCATAGCGATCAGCATGTTGCCCGAGGCGCGGAAGGCGGCGACCAGGCAGAGCTGGATGCCCATCCCGCCCCAGGCCAGGCACATGATGCGGATGAAGCGCGCGCCCTCGGCGATCACCCCCGGATCCTCGGGGATGAAGAAGGCGACGATCGCCGGCGCGAAGGCATAGGCGAGCATGCCCACCACGGTCAGCACGACGAAGCCGAAGAAGGCGCCGAGCTGCGCCACCCGCGCGGCACGGTCGATATTGCCGGCGCCCATGTTCTGCCCGACCAGGGTCGAGATCGCCTGCGAGAGTCCCATGGCCGGGATGGTCACCACCTGCAACACGTTCGAGCCGACGCCATAGGCGGCGATGGTCAAGGTGCCGAAGCTCGCGACCAGGAAGGACATGATCATCAGGCCGAGGCCGCGGGTCGAGAGCTCCACCGAGCCCGGCAGGCCGAGGAAGAAGGCGCGCTTGATATAGGGCCCGTCGGGGATCAGGGCGGCCCAGCGCAAGGTGATGCCGTGCCGTCCGCGCAGGAAGATCACGATGCCGAGCAGGGCGGCGAGCGCCTGGGTGACCAGGGTGGCGAGCGCCGCGCCCATGACGCCCAGCGCCGGCGCCGGTCCCCAGCCGAAGATGAAGAAGGGATCGAGCGCGAAATTGAGGATCACGGTGCCGAGCACGATGTAGAGCGGGATCCGGGTCTGGCCGACGCCGCGCATCAGCGCCTGGAACATCGCATAGATGAACACGAAGATGATGCCGATGAAGGAGACCCGCATGAAGCCGAGCGCGCCGTCATAGACATCGGGCGCGACCCCCATCAGCCGCAGCAGGAACGGCACCAGCGCATAGCCGATGGCGCCCAGGATGATCGAGGTGATCGCGACCATCACCATGGTCTGGGCGGCGACGTGATCCACCATGTCCTGCCGCCCGGCGCCCATATACTGCGCGCTCAGGGTCGCGCCCGCCATCGCCAGCCCGGCGCCCAGCGCCACCACCAGGAAGGTCACGGGAAAGCTGATCGACACAGCCGCCACCGCCGCGGCCCCCAGCCGCCCGACCCAGAACGCGTCGGTGAGCTGGTAGCCGGTCTGCAGCACGTTGCCGAGGATGATCGGGATCGCCAGCGTGACCAGGGCCCGCGGGATCGGCCCTTCCAGAAACAGCGCGCGGCGATGGGCGGATTTGGCGGATGGGGGCATGGGGCTGGCGGAATGCAGGGACGGGGTGTGGGATCAACCGATCGATCGGCGGATGGATGCGTAATACGGCGCGGGGCGATGTTTCCCTTCGCGGCGCCGGATCATTCTCCGCATGTTTCTGGCCGGCGCCACGGCTGCATCAACCCCACCTTACCGCCCCATCTTGGGGCGGAGCGGCGACGGCGTGCGCGCGTGGCGACGTGTCTTCACGCACGTGACGTGCGCCGACAAGCCCGCACCTTGCTTGCGTCCCCGCCCCAAGATGGGGCGGGTATGGGTGGGGTTGACTGCAGCCGAGATGCTGCCCCAGAACGCGGAATATTCGAACCAGCGCACTCTTCATTTTCGATCCATCGCCTGCGATAAAGCACTATGGCGCGTAAACCCCGCAAGCTGGCCGCCGGCGATCTGCAGGATCGCGCCCTGGATTATCTCGGCCGCTATGCCGCCTCCACCAGAAGGCTGCGCCAGGTGCTGACCCGGCGGATCCGCCGCTCGGCCGAGGCGCATGATTTCGATCCGTCGACGCTGCTTACGGAGCTGGAGCAGGTGATCCAGCGGCTGACCCGCAGCGGCCTGCTCAACGACACCGCCTTCGCCGAGATGAAGGCGCGCAATCTCAACCGCCGCGGCGGCTCGCGCCGCCAGATCGCCGCGAAGCTCGCGGCCTCGGGTGTCGCGGCAGCGGAGCGGGTGCGGGCGATCGAGCGGCTGGAGGAGGAGACACCGGATGCGGAAAACGCCGCGGCTTTGGCCTATGCCAAGCGCCGCCGCCTTGGCGTCTTTCGCGCCAAGCCCGACGATTCGCCCGAGCGGCGGCGCAAGGACCTTGCCGCCTTGGCGCGCGCCGGCTTCGCGATGGAGGTCGCGAGCCGGGCGCTCAACGGCGAGGGCGGCGAGGACTAGGCCTTCAGCAAGCCTTCCTTGCGGAGGTCTTCCATCGAGGCTTCGATGCCCTTGCGCAGCAGGCCGACCAGCTCGTCGATCTGCGCTTCGGTCAAGGTCAGCGGCGGCGAGATCACGTTCAAGGCACCCAGCGGGCGCACGATCAGGCCGAGACGCTCGCAATGGTCCGAGATGCGCTTGCCGATATTGGCGCTGTCCGGCAGGTGCTCGCGGGTCTTCTTGTCGGCGACGTTCTCGACGCACATCATGAAATGGCTGCCGCGCACTTGGCCGACGATGGGGAGATCCAGCAGCTCGTTCAGCTTCTTCTCGAGATAGGGGCCCATCTTGCGCACATGGCCGCAGAGATCGTCGCGCTCCATGATCGCGATGTTCGCGAGCGCCGCGGCACAGGCGACCGGGTGACCCGAATAGGTGAAGCCATTGGTGAACCAGCCGTCGGGATCGGGCGCGCTCATCGCGTCGTAGATCTTGTCGGAGAAGATGCAGGCGCCGAGCGGCAGGTAGCCCGAGGTCAGGCCCTTGGCCGTCACGATCATGTCGGGCTCGATGCCGAACACGTCCTTGGAGGCGAAGAAGTGGCCCAGCCGGCCGAACGCCGTCACCACCTCGTCGGAGATGTAGAGCACGTCATGCTTGCGGCAGACCTCCAGCGTGCGCTGGTGATAGCCCTTGGGCGGCACGATCACGCCGCCGGCCCCCATGATCGGCTCGGCGAAGAAGCACGAGACGTTGTCGGCGCCGAGCTCGAGGATCTTGTCCTCGAGCTCCTTCACCAGGAAGTCGCAGAACTGCTGCTCGGTCAGATGGCCGAGGCCCTTCTCATGGGCGCGGTAGAAGTTCGGCGACGAGACGTGGTGGATCCAGTCGTCGATGAAATGCAGGTAGGGGCTGCGGTCCGCCGGCCGGCCGGTGATCGAGCCGGTGAGATAAGTGCTGCCGTGATAGGCATCGATCCGACTGATCACATGCTTCTTGGAGGTCTTGCCGCGGCGGCCGTGGTAATACTGGGCGATCCGGACCGCGCTGTCATTCGCGGTCGAGCCGCCGCAGGTGTAGAAGACATGGTTGAGGTCGCCGGGCGCCAGACTCGCCAGCTTCGCCGACAATTCGGCCGCCGGCACGTTGGTCGTGTCGACGAACGGATTGTAGAAGGCGAGCCGCGTCGCCTGGGCGGTGATCGCCTCGACGATCTCCTGGCGGCCGTAGCCGGCATTCACGCACCAGAGTCCGCCGATCCCGTCGAGATAGCGCTTGCCGGAAATGTCGGTGACATAGACGCCCTCGGCCCGGTCCATGACCAGCGAGCCGTCCTTCTTGAAGGAATCGAAATGGGTCCAGGGATGGACGAAGTGGTCACGGTCCTTGCGCCAGATGTCCTTGGGATCGACCTGGCCGAGATCGGCCGCCCAGACATTGCCATTTTGCATGATCGCGCTCCCTCGTTGACCTGTAAAACTTATAGCGGCTATAAAATTATAGTCAATCTGGATTCCGGGCGGGAAACCCGATGAGCGGACTGCGCGAGAAACAGAAGGAAACCCGGCGCCAGGCGATGCTGGCCGCCGCCGCGCAGCTCTTCAAGGAGCAGGGTTTCGCCAGGACCTCGATGGAGGAGATCGCCGCCGCGGCAGGCCTCTCGGTCGCGACCGGCTATAACTATTTCAAGACCAAGGGCGAGATCTGCGTCGCCATCTACAAGGCCGACCGCGACCTGGTGCAGGCCGCCATGGACCGGGTGATCGCCAATCCGCCGAAGGATCCGGTCGCCGCGATCTGCAAGCTGATCGAGACCGATTTCGAGACCGAGGTGCCGTTCATCGACCGCGGCGCCTGGGAGGCCTTGTTCGCCGCGGCGTTCCAGTCCCATTCGGCCGGCGTGGCGGAGGCCTGGGCCGGGGCGGAGATCATGCGCATCGACCAGTTCCGCCGCCTGCTGGAGGTGCTGCGGAATCGGGGCGCGATCGGCGCCAAGGCCGATATCGAAATCGCCGCCGAATTGCTGGGCGCGCTCACCTTTTCGTATTTCTTCGACTGGATCGTCGAGCTCCGCACCGTGCAGCCGGGCCGGGGCAACCGGCGCTTCCTCGACGCCGCCAAGAAGCGGCGGCTCCGCGCCCAGGTGGCGCAGCTCGCCGCCGGGCTGCTGCCGTAAGGTCTGATGGGCCCGCGGCGAAACAATGCTAGCCTTGGCGCGTTAATACCCTCAGTCTTCCAGGAACGGAACCGGCGCGGCATGGCAAACGCCCTCGGCAAACGGCTCGGCCGACCGGCGATCGTTCTTGCCGCGCTCGCGCTGATCGGCATTCCCGCCGTCGCCTGGGCCGCCGAGGCGATCCGCTACCAGGTCGATGTCAACAAGGTCGCCGATTCCACCCTGAGCGGTGCGGTGCAGGCGAGCTCGACCCTGATCGAGCTCCAGGACCGGCCGCCGGAAGACGTGACCGGCCTGCGCGCCCGCGCCGTCGAGGATCTCGACCGGCTGCAGAAGGCTCTGCGCTCGTCGGGCTATTACGACGGCAAGGTCGAGATCAAGGTCGATGGCCAGGAAGTGACCGCCGACCTCCGCCAGCCGCTGAACGCCTATGACGACAGCACCAAGAAGCAGCTTCCGGTCGCCATCACCGTCACGCCCGGCCCGCTCTACACGATCCGCAAGATCACCGTCACCGGCGCCGACGACATGAAGCCGAAGCTCAAGCTGAAGAAAGGCGCGCCGGCGCGCGCCGCCGACATCATCGGCGCGCGGCGCGACCTCCTGGACCAGGTGATGCAGGCCGGCCATCCCTTCGCCACGGTCGAGCTCAAGCCCGCCGTGGTCGATCACGCCGCGCATGCGCTGGACGTGACCTTCGCCATCGATGCCGGGCCGGTCGCGACCCTGGGGCCGGTCACGGTGAAGGGGCTGGACTGGACCGACCGCGACTTCATCGGCAAGCGCGCGACCTTTCCGCCCAACACCAAATATTCGCCGGGCGCGCTCGACGGCTTGCGCGGCGATCTGCAATCGCTCGACATCTTCAGCTCGGTCAAGGTGACGCCGGATACCAAGCTCAACGCGCAGGGCCAGCTCCCCGTCACCGTAGAGGTCAAGGAGAAGGACCGGCATTTCGTCGGCGCCGGCGTCAACTACTCGACCAATGACGGGGCCGGCGGCACGATCTATTGGGGCGACCGCAATCTGTTCGGCGGCGGCGAGCGGCTGAAGGTCGAGGGCGATCTCTCCGGCCTCGCCGAGAACGGATGGAACGACGCCGATTATTCCGTCAGCACCAATTTCTCCTCGCCGGATTTCCTGACCCGGCATCAGGACCTGGTCAGCAGCTTCGTCGTCGGCGACGAGCATGACGCGGACACGTTCGACAAGCGCGCGGTCACCTTGAACGTCGGCGTCGAGCGCACGCTCGGCAAGGCGGTGAAGGTCGGCCTCGGCTGGGAGACCGAGGCCTCGCGCATCGACGACCACACCAGGAACGGCGTCCAGAACTTCCTGCTGAACGGCCCGACCGGCAAGATCGCCTTCGACAATACCGACGACCTCCTGAATCCGACCCGGGGTGTCCGCGCCTCGTTCAACGCCGAGGCCTTTCCGACCTGGTTCGCCTCCAGCGAGAACGTCTTCACCACGAACACCAATGTGTCGAGCTATCTCAACCTGGTCGGCAAGGGCGATCTGGTCCTGGCGGGGAGAGTCGGCGTCGCCAATGCCTTCGGCAGCAGCCTCGAGGACATCCCGGCCGACCGGCGGCTCTATGCCGGCGGCGGCGGCTCGGTGCGCGGCTACAAGTTCCGCTCGATCAGCCCGGAGGATTCGAACGGCGATCTGACCGGCGGCCGCTCGGCGGTGACCGGCAGCATCGAGCTGCGCTATCGCTTCCTCGGCGATTTCGGCATCGTGCCGTTCTTCGATGCCGGCACGGTGTCGCGCAGCGCCATGCCGAAATTCGACGAGCCGATTCGCACCGCGGTGGGCCTCGGCCTGCGCTACTATACCGCGATCGGCCCGATCCGCGCCGATGTCGCCATGCCGCTCAACCGGCGACAGGGCGACGATCTGGTCGCCTTCTATGTCAGCATCGGGCAGTCCTTCTGATGCGGCGTGTCGGCTACATCCTCCTCGGCGTGCTGGGCACGGTCATCGTGCTGCTGGCCGGCGCCTTCGCCCTGGCGCAGACCGAGACCGGCAAAGCCTGGATCCTGGCGCAGCTCGAAAGCGCGGTGAGCGATCCGCCGGCGCGGCTGCAGGCGCAGGCGATCGAAGGCCTGGTGCCGTTCGATATGCAGCTCGTCGGCCTCAGGCTCTCCGACCAGCAGGGCGTCTGGCTGGAAGCCGACCGCGTGGCGCTCGCCTGGTTGCCGAGCGCATTGTTCGGCAAGACCTTGCGGATCGACGGGATCGATGCCGATCGGCTGGCGGTGCATCGCGCGCCGGTCAGCCCGCCGTCCCAGGGCGAGAGCGCGCCGCCGCAATTTCCGAAGCTGCCGGTCAATATCGATCTGCGTCACCTGCAGGTGGATCGGCTGGAGCTCGGGCCGGACTTTCTCGGCGAGCCCGCGGTCTTCGGCCTCGCCGCGCAGGCGCGGATTGGCGATCTCGCGGCAGGTCTGCAGGCCGCTCTGCATCTGAAGCGGATCGACCGCGACAACGACACCGCCGATCTCGATCTCGACTATCGTCCGGAGAGCGACAGCCTCAAGCTCGACCTCAAGGCCGCCGAGCCGCAAGGCGGGCTCATCACCAAGCTGA
>DASZYM010000169.1:0-2349 GCA_035545355.1 Dongiaceae bacterium | reverse complement strand
TGCGTCGTCACGGCGCCGCCGGCCAGCGGGTCGGCTTCATGCGCATCGAGGCCGAGCGCCAGGACCAGCGCGCCGGGGCCGAAATCGGCGATGCGCTGGAGCGCCGTGCCCAGCGCCTTCTGCCAGACCGCATCCGGGCTCTTCACCGGCACCGGCAGGTTGACGTTGAAGCCTTCGCCTTCGCCGTCGCCGCGCTGCTCGGCATAGCCGTAGAAGAACGGATAGTAGTTCTTCGGATCGCCGTGGATGGAAAGCGTCAGCACGTCGCTGCGTTCGTAGAAGATCGACTGCGTGCCGTTGCCGTGATGCACATCGATGTCCAGGATCGCGACCTTGGCGTGGCGGCCGCGCAGAGTCTCGGCGGCCAAAGCGGAGTTGTTGAGATAGCAGAAGCCGCCGGCGCGCTCGGCATAGGCGTGGTGTCCCGGCGGCCGGCAGAGCGCATAGGCCGCGCGCTCGCCTTCGAGCACCAGATGCGCCGCGCTGAGCCCGGTCATCGCCGAAGCACGCACGGAGCCCCAGGTATCGGCGGTGATCGCCGAGGAGAAATCCTGGATGTGCCAGCCGGCGCGGCCCAGGATGTTGTCGGGATAATCCGACGGTTCCTCGAGCGGCCGGATGCTCGGCATCATCTCGGGATAGGCGCCGGCGACGGCGCTCCATTGCCGATGGCCATGCTCGAGGAAATCGACATAGCGCGCGGTATGCACGGTCTCCAGCCGGGCGCGGTCGAAGGCGCGGGGCGCCACCCGCTCCAGCCCGGCCTTGTCCGCGCCCTGCAGCAGGCGCTCGACCCGCTCCGGGCTTTCCGGGAAATCGATGATATTGCCGTAGCGCAGATACCGGTGCGGGGAATGGGCGTTCTGGGCCGTATCAAAAACGCATTTCATAGGGCAAGTTCACTTCCGAAACGCAATTGAACCTTACAACGGGTCGGAAGCACTATACCGCCCGCGAACCCAGGAGGAAGCGTTGGATCGGCAGAGGCTCGAAGCGGCGGCGGAGGCGGGGATCATCACCCGGGACCAGGCCATGCGGCTGGCGACGTTCCTGGCGCAGGAGCCTGCCGCCGCGCCGGTCGAATTGTCGACCGATCAGCCGACGCGCTTCGATGTCTCGCATCTGCTCTGGTATGCCGGCGCGCTGATCGTGATCGGGGCGATGACCATCTTCAGCGCCATCGCCTATCGGCAGGCGGGACCGCAGGCGCTGATCTGGACGGCGCTCGCCTATGCGATCGCCTTCGTCATCATGGGGCGGCATTTCTGGAACCGCCCGGGCCTGCGCACGCCGGGCGGATTGCTGATCGCCTGCGCCGTCGCGATGGCGCCACTGGCGATCTATGGGCTCCAAGGCACGTTGGGAGTCTGGCCGGATATCGGGAACAACCATGCCGACTATCCGACCTTCACTGCCTGGCTCAATGCGAGCTGGGTCTTCATGTCCCTCGGCGCGATCTTCGCCGGCGTCGTCGCGCTCGCCTTCTTTCCGTTTCCCTTCATCACCGTGATCCTGGCGGTCGCGGCCTGGCTGCTTGCCGTCGACCTGGTGCCGTGGTTCCTGCCCGCGCATTCCGGCGACACCGACCTGCAGGCCTCGATCTGCTTCGGCATCGCCGCGATCATCCTCGCCTGGCTGCTCGACCTCCGGCGCTGGCGCGACGGCGATTTCCCGTTCTGGATCCATATCGTCGGCATCGTGGCGCTCTGGGGCGGCATCACCGCCCAGGACAGCAGCAGCGAGATCGCCAAGGCGATCTACGCCGTGTTCAATATCGGCCTGCTGGTGCTCGCGGTTTATCTGATGCGCCGGGTCTACGCCGCCTTCGGCGCGCTCGGCCTCTCGCTCTATCTCGGCCACCTGGCGGCGGACGTGTTCGAGGATTCGCTGCTCTTCCCGCTGGCGCTCTCCGCCATCGGGCTCGCGGTGATCGGCATCGGCATCTGGTATTTCCGCCGCCGCGACGCGATCACGCGCTGGATCTCGCGCAGCATCCCATCGGCGCTGCAGGGCCTGCGCCCGGTCCATGCACGAGAGACGATCTGAGCCAGGGACCGCGCCGGCATGAACCTCGCCTTGAAGCTCCGCCTGCCGACCACGGCGACTGCGCCCTTCTGCCCCTCGGAAGTCCGGGGCAGCGTGGCGGTGGCGCCCGGCCTGGCGCTCTGGCGGAAGTTCCTGCGCTATTCCGGGCCGGGCCTGCTGGTTTCGGTCGGCTACATGGATCCCGGGAACTGGGCGACCGATATCGAGGCCGGCTCGCGCTACGGGACGGCCCTGCTCTTCGTGGTGGCGCTCTCCAGCCTGGCCGGAATCCTGCTGCAGACCTTGTGCGCGCGGCTGGGCCTG
>DASZYM010000168.1:0-4363 GCA_035545355.1 Dongiaceae bacterium | reverse complement strand
CCTGACCATGTTCGATCCGGCCTTCGCCGGCGCGCATGTGCCGGCTTTGCTCGCCGAGGTGAAGGCGACGTTCCACAACATTTTCGCGCATCCCTTCTGGCTCTATGAGCCGCAGGTTGCAGCGGAGCGCTTCACGGCACGGGTCGAGCGGCGCGGCGGCATCCTCGCGATCGAGACCGACTGGACGCTGTCGCCGCTCCGCCGGGCTTTCCTGACGGCCAAGCGCGATCTGCTCTGGCGCCCGCTGCTCGCGGAGATGCAAGCGCGCAGTGCCTTGCCGGCGGATTGGCGGCGGCAGGTGAAGCTCGCGCTGTTCTGCTGCCCGACCCTGGTCATGAACCTGCGGGCCGGCGCCGGTTCGCACAACCCGATCTCCTCCGCCATCGGGCTCGGCATTGCCGTCATGATGGGCAGCGCGCCCAAAGATGGGGCAGGGGATGTGCTCTCGACCTTCCTCGACGCGATCGAACCAATTGGTTCCGCGCCGCCGCCCGCGACGGATCGTTGACGGGACCGGCGGCAATAACGACACTTCGTCATCACCCAGCAGAAACCAAAACAGAGGGGCTTCCCATGAATTTTCGCATCAACCGTCGCCAGATGATCGCCGGCGCCGCGGCGTTCGGCAGCATCGCCGCTTTCCGTCCCGCCTTCGCCCAGGACATTCCGGCCAAGCCGGAAGCGGGCGGCATCAAGATGGGTCTCGAGCCCTGGCTCGGCTACGGCCAGTGGCATGTCGCCAACAAGAAGGGCCTGTTCAAGGCACAGGGGCTGGATTCCGTCGAGCTGGTCAACTTCACCCAGGATGCGGATTTGAACGCGGCTCTGGCCAGCGGGCAGCTCGACTGCGCCAATGTCGCGACCCATACCGCGATGGCCTTCGCCGCCGCCGGCCTGCCGATCAAGATCGTGATGCTGCTCGATGTCAGCATGACCGCCGATGCGATCCTCTCCGACGGCTCGGTCAACTCGATCCCTGAATTGAAGGGCAAGCAGGTCGCCTATGAGGAAGGCACGACCAGCGACCTGCTGCTGAACTATGCGCTGGCGGCGAACGGCATGACCGTCGCCGACATCCAGAAGGTGCCGATGCCCGCCGCCGATGCCGGCAGCGCGCTGATCGCCGGCAAGGTGCCGGTCGCGGTGACCTACGAGCCCTACCTGACGACGGCGAAGAGCCAGAACCCGAAGGTGAAGATGATCTACTCGGCCAGCGTCGAGCCGGGCCTGATCTCCGACGTGCTGGTGGTGAACGAGAAGTTCCTGCAGGAGAAGCCGGGCCAGATCCTGGCGCTGGTGAAGACCTGGGGCGCCGCCGAGGCCGATTACGAGGCCAACACCAAGGACGACCGCGCGATCATCGCCCAGGCGGTCGGCGACACGCCGGAGAACCTCGCCACCGCCTTCGAGGGCGTCAAGTTCTACTCGCTGGCGGAGAACAAGACCGCGATCGGCGGCGATTTCCCCGGCAAGGTGATGCCGGCGGTGAAGGACGCGGCGACCAAGGCCGGCATCCTGACCAAGGACATCGACCCCACGTCGCTGCTCGACCCGCGCTTCGTCGCGGCGGCGTGAGATCGTTGGGAAGCACCCGTCGACCCCTCACCCAACTCCGGCTAAGCTCGGCTTTCGCCTCGCCAAGCCTGCGTAACCCTCTCCCTCAGGGGGGAGAGGGTGTTAGCCCGAGTTCGCTCCGACGTCGACGCTAACTCGATGGACTCCCTCTCCCCGTGAGGGAGAGGGTAGGGGTGAGGGGTCGACGGCTTTTTCCGACGAGCTGACTGCACAATGCCTTCCAAGCGTTCCTCATC
Organism: Dongiaceae bacterium; assembly: GCA_035545355.1. Taxonomy (GTDB): domain Bacteria; phylum Pseudomonadota; class Alphaproteobacteria; order Dongiales; family Dongiaceae; genus Dongia. Next base: position 2,552 of record DASZYM010000168.1, on the reverse strand, counting down.
CCTCTTTCGGCTGACCGCGACCATCACGCGCGGGCAGTTCGTCGGCATTTCGATCGTGGTCTTCGCCGCGTTGTTCGCCGCCTGGTGGCTCGCGACCGCGAGCGGCGAGGTCTCGCCGCTGTTCCTGCCGAGCCCGGCGCGGGTGTTCGACCGGCTCCGGGGCCTCGCGCAATCGGGGCAGCTCTGGCAGGACGCCTCGATCAGCATCTGGCGGATCACGGTGGGCTTCCTGATCTCGACCGTCGTCGCGCTGCCGATCGGCGTGCTGATCGGCTGCTACAAGTCCTGGGAGGCGATCGTCGAGCCGGTGGTGGATTTCATCCGCTACATGCCGGTCGTGGCCTTCGTGCCGCTGACCATCCTGTGGACCGGCACGGGCGACACGCAGAAATACCTCATCATCTGGATCGGCACCTTCTTCCAGCAGGTGCTGCTGATCATGGACAACGTGAAGGGCGTGCCCTGGGACTTCATCAATCTCGGCCGCACTTTGCAGATGCGCGAGAGCAAGATCCTGATGCGCATCGTCCTGCCTTCGGCTTTGCCCGGCATCTGGGATTCGCTGCGCATCTCCTTGGGCTGGGCCTGGACCTGGCTGGTGGTCGCCGAGCTGGTCGCCGCGACCTCGGGCCTCGGCTATCGCATCACCACGGCGCAGCGCTTCTTCCAGACCGATCTCATCATCGGCTACATCCTGCTGCTGGGCTGCTTCGGCCTCGCCACCGACCAGGCGATGAAGGCGATCGGCCGCCGCATGTTCCGCTACATCGGAGCGCGGTGATGGTTGCGACGGGTTGGCACATTCAGGCCCTCACCCTAACCCTCTCCCCGTTGGGGAGAGGGGACCGCAACGAGTCCATCGCGGAAACGGAGAAACGCCGTCTCTCTCCCTCTCCCCAACGGGGAGAGGGTCGGGGTGAGGGCAGGACGATCTGCCGGTGACACCTCCCAAGCTCTCGATCTCGAACCTCTCCAAGACCTTCGGCCAAGGGCCGCGGGCGGTGAAGGCGCTGGACGGGGTCGATCTCGCGATCGGCGAGAACGAGTTCCTCTCGCTGGTCGGCACGTCGGGCTGCGGCAAGAGCACCTTGCTCTCGATCGTCGCCGGCCTGGAATCGCACGATGCCGGCGAGGTCCTGGTCGACGGAAATCCGGTCGAAGGCCCCGGCCTCGACCGCGGCGTGGTGTTCCAGAGCTACACCTTGTTCCCGTGGCTGACCGCGCGGGGCAATGTGGAGTTCGCGCTCAAGGCCGCCGGCATGAAGGGCAGCGCGGCGGTCGACACCGCGCGCCAGCACCTGGCGCTGGTCGGGCTCGACGGCTTCGAGAACGCCTATCCCCGCGAGCTCTCCGGCGGGATGAAGCAGCGCGTCGCCATCGCGCGGGCGCTCTCCTACCGGCCGAAGATCCTGCTGATGGACGAGCCGTTCGGCGCGCTCGACGCGCTGACGCGCCATCACATGCAGGAGCTGCTGACCCGCATCTGGGAGCGCCACCGGCTGACGGTGCTGTTCATCACCCATGACGTGGAGGAGGCGGTCTACATGTCCGACCGCGTCGCGGTGATGAGCAACCGCCCGGGCCGGATCAAGGAGATCATCGCCATCGATCTCGACCGCCCGCGCCATTACGACATGGTGGCGACGCCGCGTTTCCAGCAGTTGCATCGCGCGGTGCTGGATTCGATCCGCGCGGAATCCATCGCCGTCGCGCAACTGGGCGCGGCGCTGCTCTAAAGCTCGATCCGCCAGAGCAGCTCCTCGGCGTCGCCGTAGGCGGAGTATTTCTGGCGGGGGCCGAGCAGGCGGCCGCCATTGGCGCGGATCACCTTCTGCGACGGCTCGTTCTTGAGATCCGTCGTGAGCTGGACGGAGGCGAGGCCGACCTTGCGCGCCTCGCCGAGCACCTGCGCCAGGGCCGCGGTCGCATAGCCGCGCCGCCTTTTCCACGGCACGATCGAATAGCCGATATGGCCGAGACAGTAATCCGGCAGCTCCGACGTGCCGTTCACCCAGCGCAGGCCGAAGCCGCCGCAGAATTCGCCGTCCCAGACCCAGAAGAACCGGCCGGGCAGGCGCGGCCGGGTCGTGCCGTCGGGCATGGTGATCGGCGCGCCCTTGGCCTCGATATCGGTCAGGCCGGCGACGAAGGCGGCGGCATCCTCCTCGATCGCCGCGAGATGCGCCCGCGCGGTCTTCTCCAGGTTCACGTTATCCGGCGACCAGCCGCGCTCCAGCGCGTCCTTGTATTGCGGCAGGCGCTCCAGCGTGGGGGTGATGATTTCAAGAGCGTCGGGCATCGAGTCTGGGGTTCCCCCACCAACCTCCCCCGAAGGCGGGGGAGGCTATTCTTCTCAGGGTATTTGCGCGCCGGTGGCGGCGACGTAGATCGCATAGAGCGACTTGGTTGCGGTGATGAATAGGCGGTTGCGCTTCGGGCCGCCGAAGGTGAGGTTGGAGACCATCTGCGGCACCTTGATCTTGCCCAAGGCCTTGCCCTTGGGGTCGAAGCAGATCACGCCGTTCTGGCACGAGGTCCAGACATTGCCGTCG
>DASZYM010000167.1:0-4652 GCA_035545355.1 Dongiaceae bacterium | reverse complement strand
GGTCCAGCAGCTCGCCGTCGGCTTCCGCATTGGTGCGGACGCCGCTGCCGGCATAGCGCGCGCTCTGGATCGCCCGCGCCTTGGCGACACGCGCCGCGACCTCGGCGCTGCCTTCGGCCGGCGGCGGCAGCGAGAGATCGGCGGCGGCGACCGCCGGAACGTCGACATGGAGATCGATGCGATCGAACAGCGGCCCGGAGATCTTGGATTGATAGTCGAGCGCACATCTCGGCGCCTTGCCGCAGGCCAGCGCCGCGTCGTCGAGATGCCCGCAGCGGCAGGGGTTCATCGCCGCGACGAGCTGCACCCTCGCCGGATAGGTGACATGCGCATTGGCGCGCGCGACGGTGACGCGTCCGGTCTCCAGCGGCTGCCGCAGCGATTCCAGCGCCTGGCGCTGGAACTCCGGCAGTTCGTCGAGAAAGAGCACGCCGAGATGTGCGAGGCTGACCTCGCCCGGCCGCGCGCGCAACCCGCCGCCGACCAGAGCCGGCAGCGACGCGGAATGATGCGGATCGCGGAACGGACGCCGCCGCAGCAGGCGTCCTTCATTGAGGTTGCCCGCCAGCGAATGGATCATCGAGACTTCGAGCGCCTCCGCCGGATCGAGCGGCGGCAGGATGCCGGGCAGGCGCGCCGCCAGCATCGACTTGCCGGAGCCGGGCGGCCCGATCATCAGCAGGTTGTGCCCGCCCGCCGCCGTCACTTCGAGCGCGCGCTTCGCGGTCTCCTGGCCCTTGATGTCCTTGAGGTCGAGATCGCGTCCCGCGGCCTCGGCCATTTTCGGCTCGGGCGATGCGAGGACCTGCGTGCCTTTCAGGTGGTTGATCAGCGCGATGAGATCGTTGGGCGCGACCACGTCGATCTCGCCGGCCCAAGCGGCCTCGCCGCCTTGTGCCGCCGGGCAGATCAGGCCGAGCTCTTCGCCGACCGCATGGATCGCCGCCGGCAGCACGCCGGAGACCGCGGTGATGCGGCCGTCGAGCCCGAGCTCGCCCAGCACCGCATAAGGCTGTGCGGCATCGGCCTCGAGCGCGCCCATCGCGATCAGCATGCCGAGCACGATCGGCAGGTCGAAATGGCTGCCTTCCTTGGTGAGATCGGCGGGCGCGAGGTTGACGATGATGCGCTTGGGCGGCGTGCCCAAGCCGATCGCGGTCAGTGCCGCACGGATGCGCTCGCGGCTTTCGCCGACCGCCTTGTCCGGCAGGCCGACGATGTTGAAGGCCGGCACGCCGTTGGCGATCTGCACCTCGACATCGACCGGCAGCACGTCGATGCCCTGAAACGCCACCGTGCGCACGCGCGCTACCATGCGCGCGCCCGTCTGTCCGCCGAAGCCAGCCCCACAACCTTATCCCCCGCCATTCACCCGATGATGGCAAGAGAGGAACGAAAGCGCAACCGGAGTGTCGCCCTGCCCAGCACGCCGACCGGCGCGCTACCGTGCTCCGCGACACGGCGGCGGCGCGCCGAGCAGGGAATCCACCATGCTGACCATTTCCTGCATGGCGAAAGGCTTTTCCACCGCCGCGTCCGCGCCGAGCTTCAGCGCAAGGTCCAGTACGTCGTAATTCATCAGATCGCCGGAGATGGCGATGATCGGGATGCGCACTCCGTCGCGCCGCAGCTGCATGATCAAGGCGAGACCATCGAGCCCGGGCATGTAAATGTCGGTGACCAGCAATGCCGGCGAGGCCGCGCGAAACTCGCGCAAGGCTTCTGTCCCGTCGGCCGCGTCGACCGTCCGATAACCATGCTCCGCGAGCGCGGCGCAAACGTCCAGGCGGATCACGGGTTCGTCATCTACGACCAGGACTGTCGCGGGGCACGGGGCCGATGATTGTTCGAGGCTACCGGACATAGCTTCGCTTGCGTCGCACTCGTATCAAGCTCGGTAAACGGCCCCCGCAAGCGACCGGTTCGGTGGAGACCCGATAAAAGGTTTGCCGCCCGGTATCACATTGATCGGCAGAGCTTGTCCTCCCGTCTCAGCCTTGAAGTCGACCGGAAAGCGAGCCAGATCTAGAGGCTGGTCGCCGCGCGCAACCTGATACAAATAGGACGGAGGACGAAGAGAGAGGAAAAAGGATTGGAAGCAACCGGCAACGGTATTCTTCAACCGCTCAGTTTTTCCACGGAATCCGTCAGGCGCCAGGACCAGTTCGAATACTGGCGCCACACGTTCGAGCACGTGACCGATCTGTTGCCGGATAGGCCGCGATCCGCCGGCTACAAAGCGAAGTGCAAGATCTACAACATCCGGAACTTCGTGGTCGTCCGACTGAGCCGGCCGGGCTGCATCATCGAACACTCGAACGACGCCATTCGGGCAAACAATATCGATCACTGGATGATATCCGCCTTTCATCGAGGCCGCGGCATCCTCAGGGCCTTCGACCAGGAGACGCGAATCGAGTCCGGGCAGACCGTCATCACGCACAATGGCCATCCATTCCGGATGACGACATCCGACCACCTGCGCACCAACTTCCACATCCCGCGCGACTGCCTGGCCGCTATATCCGGCACAGTGGACCGGCTTTTCCTGACTCAAAGGTCCGCCGCACTGCAGGGCGTTATGAACAACTACCTGTTCTATCTCGCCGATGCATTGCCGAAGCTCTCCTACGCCGATGCGGAGCGGATCTCGGAGGCGACCGGCGCGGTGTTGAACGCCTGCATCGTGCCCACCCGGGAAAACCTGATCAAAGCCGCGCCGGCACTACGGGCGACGCTGTTGGAGAAAGCACGGGGCTATATCGGCGATCATCTTGCGGATGCCGATCTTGCCGCGGACACGCTGCGACGGTTCCTCGGCGTGTCCCGCGCGACGCTCTATCGCCTGTTCGAGTCCGTCGGGGGCGTCGAGCGCTACATTCGCTATCAGCGACTGATCGCCTCCAACAGAGCTTTGCGCCGCGGCGATGCCCGGCTGGCCAAGCAAGTCTGGACCACCTATGGCTTCGCCTCGGCGTCGGATTTCAGCCGCGCTTTCAAGCGGGAGTTCGGCTACAGCCCCCGAGACGCCATCGGACTCGCGGCGACGGGGCATGGAAGCCGCTCCGAACCGGGCGGTGATGCCGATCTGTCCGAGTTCCGGCATTGGATCCAGTCATTGAATCTCTGACCGGCGAAGTCCGATGCCGTGCGGATCAGGATCGACCGCGGCTGCGGCGCGGCCCGCCGCGCGCGGTGAGCCGCGCCTCTTCCAGCAGCCAGTCGCGGAACAGCCGCTCGATCGAGCCCGCGGGCGCGTCCTTCGAGCAGATGAGGAAATAGGCGAGCTGCGGCGGCTGCTTCAGCGCGAGATCGAACGGCTTGATCAGCCGGCCGGCGGCGAGGTCGTCGGCGGCCAAGGTGGATTCGCCGAGGGCGATGCCCTGGCCGTCGACCGCCGCCTGGATCGCCAGGGCCGAGGCGGCGAAGCGCACGGTCTTGCCGACGCGCATGTCGCTCAAGCCCGCGGCTTCCAGCCAGCTCTGCCAATTGGGCCAGCTCGCACCCTGGCCGTGCCAGTCGACGTCGAGCAGGGTGTGCCGCTTCAACAGCGCCTGCGGGTCGAGCGCGCGGCGCTTGTCCTTCAGCAGCGCCGGGCTGCAGATCGGGAAGACGTACTCGTCCTGCAGCCGGTCGACCTGATAGTTCGGCAGGCTTGCCGCGCCGAACTGGATCGCGACATGCGGCTCCTGCTGCGAGAGCTGCACCGGGCTGTTCTGGATGTCGAAGAACACATCGACCTCCGGCGCGCGCGCCAGGAACCGGTCGAGCCGCGGCACCAGCCATTTCGCCGCGAAGGAGGGCGCCGAGGTCACGCGCAGCCGGGGCTTCGTGCTCTTCATCCGCTCGATGGCATGGCTGATGCCCTCGAACGCCTCGTCCACCGCCTTGCGCAGGATCTCGCCCGCCGGGGTCAGCGCCACGGCGCGGCTGTTGCGGTGGAACAGCTTCACTTCGAGCTGATCCTCGAGCTCGCGGATCTGGTGGCTGATCGCCGCCTGGGTGACGCCGAGATCGTTCGCGGCGGCGGTGAAGCTCTTGCGTCGCGCTGCGGCGGCGAAGGAAGGCAGCGCACCGAAGCCTCGGATCGGACGGGACATGGAATTTCAGACTAATCCAGCTCATGGCAGCCAGAAGAACGATTTGATTGCGGCCTCTGCTGCCCGGCCGCAAGCTTAGCAGTATCCGTCACCGCGCAACCACCGATGATTTTCCCCCGTGTCCCGCTCCTCGTGCTCCAGGTCGGCCTGGTCCTGGCCTGGAGCTCGGGCTATGTGGGCGCCATCATCGCCGCCGATACCGATTCGGTCGTGCGGGTGCTGCTCTGGCGCTTCGTCTGCGTCGCGGTGCTGTTCTCGCCGTTCCTGCTGAATGCGCTGCGCCGCGGGATCACCTGGCGCTGGTGCCTGCTGCACGGCACGCTCGGCGTGGTCGGCATGTTCGCCTGCGTCGGCCTCGGCATCGAGGCGATCAATCTCGGCCTGCCGGCCGGCACCGGCGCGCTGATCTCGGCGCTGCAGCCTTTGGCCGCCGCGGTGCTCGCCGGGCCGATCCTCAGCGAGCGGGTCAGCCGCGCGCAATGGATCGGCCTTGCCGTCGGCTTCGTCGGGGTCGGCTGCTCGGTCGGGAGCTTGAACGGCAGCGACCAGCTC
>DASZYM010000166.1:0-2969 GCA_035545355.1 Dongiaceae bacterium | reverse complement strand
TCGGCGTCGCCAGGCGCGAGAGCGCGAAGAGCAGCGTCTCCGATTGGGCGTTGCGCGCGGGCGACATGATCGGGACTCCATTGGCCATGGGGCGACTCCTTTTCCCACATCCTTCCGATGACCGGAAGATGGGCGGAGCCACGTCGGAAGAAACTCCGATTCTTGCCGGGCAAGGAACGCGCTTTCGCGCCCGGCCGCGTCTCGGCTAGGCTTGCCGCCGCAAGCGGCGGGGGTGCGACGATGGCAAAGCTGCGCAAGTTCTCGGAGATCGCGGCGCTGGCGGGGACGCATCACGGCGGGCCGCGCGGCCTCAAGGCCAAGCTGGCCGGCGGCGAATGGGACCCGCACGGGCTGGAACGGAGCGACGACCGGTTCCTGGCCGGCATGACCCATGCGATTTTCTCTTCCGGCTTCTCCTGGACCGTGGTCGAACAGAAATGGCCGGGCTTCGAGAAGGCGTTCCACGGCTTCAACCCGCGCCGCGTCGCGCTCTATTCCGACGACGACCTCGCGCGGCTGCTGAAAGACACGCGGATCATCCGCAACGGCGCCAAGATCCGCTCCACCATCGAGAATGCCGGCTTCGTGATCGCGACCGCGAAGGAGCATGGCTCCTTCGGCAAGTTCCTGCGGCAATGGCCGACCGGCGATCAGGTCGGGCTGATGGAGCATTTGAAAAAGAACGCCTCGCGTCTCGGCGGCGCAACGGCGATGTATTTCCTGCGCTTCAACGACTGGGACTCCTTCATCCTCAGCAAGGACGTGACCCGCGCCTTGATCCGCGAGAGCGTGATCGACAAGCCGGCGACGTCGAAGAAGGCCTTGCGCGCGGTGCAGGACGCGTTCAACGCCTGGACCCGGGAAAGCGGCCGGCCGCAGCGCGAGGTCAGCCGCATCCTGGCGCTGAGCGTCGGCCCGTCCTGATCAGATCGCGCCGCCATTGGCGCGGATCACCTGGCCGTTGACCCAGCCGCTGTCGGGCGAGGCGAGGAAGGCGACCAGGCCGGCAATATCCTCCGGCTGGCCGAGGCGGCCGAGCGGGATCAGCCGGGTGATCTGCTGCACCAGCGCCTCGCTCTTGCCCTGCATGAAGAGCTCGGTCTCGACCGGGCCGGGCGCCACCGCGTTCACCGTGATCTTCTTCGGCCCCAGCTCCTTGGCGAGGATATGGGTCATCGCCTCGACCGCCGCCTTGGTGGCGGCATAGACGCCGTAGCCCGGCTGGTAGAAGCCGACCACGCTGGAGGAGAAGTTGACGATGCGCCCGCCCTCGCGCAGGCGCCGCGCGCCTTCGCGCAGGCCGCGGAACACGCCGCCGAGATTGACCGCCACCTGCTTCTCGAAGCTCCGGTCGTCGGTCTCGGCGATCGGCGCCAAGGTCATGATGCCGGCATTGTTGACCAGGATGTCGACGCCGCCGAACGCCGTCTCGCCGGCGGCGAACAACGCGGCCATGCCGGCGGGATCGCCGATATCGGCCTGGGCCGCGACCGCCGTGCCGCCCTCATCGGCGATGGCGCCGACCACCTTGTCCGCCTCGTCGCGGTTGCGGGCGTAGTTGACGATGACCGCGATCCTGTCCCGGGCAAGGCGCCGGGCAATGGCCGCGCCGATGCCGCGCGATGCGCCGGTCACGATGGCTGTTCTCTGGGTCATGGGAGCCTCTGCTGCAGATCTCCGCCGTCCGGGCGATCGGGCGCAGTCTGGCATGAGTGCCCGGAAAACGCGAATGACGCGCGGCGTTCAGCCTTGCCGCGGCGGCGGCGCGCTCACGCGATCGATGTCGAGATCGACATCGTCGAGCCAGGCCGGCGGGCGTCGACCGCCGTCATCGGCATGCCAGGGCCCGTCATGCAGACGCACATCCGAGACGGCGTCGAGCTCCAGGCATTTCCAGCTCCCCTGCACCGATTCCCCATTCTCGTTGGTGCCAGCGAACTGCCAGGTGACCACACAGGCCGCGCCGTTCTTGCGACCGAGCATGACGGGACAGACTTCGCGCGGCGCGCCGCGATAGGTGCACATCACCTGTCGGCGCGTCAGGATGGCGCCCGCCATGAGGTCATAAATGTCATAGACGACCGGCATATCGGCGCCTCCCTACCGGGATTCGTCGCGGAGGACTCAACCTTCCTCGCCGGGGTTTTGTTCCCGCCTCGAGACCGGGGGCTTCGGGCGCTACTCAGAGCCGGCGGCGCGGGCTGTAGGGGCTGTCGGGGTTCATATCGAGATCGACGTCCTCCACACAGGTCTGCCGTGTCATGTGGCTCTTGCCGGCATGCCATGGCCCGTCGCGCAGGCGGACATCCGAGACATCGGCGAGCGTCAGGCATTTCCACCGGCCGCGGATCGGCGCGCCCTTCTTGTCGGTGCCGCCGAATTGCCAGGTCAGCGCCTGCTCTGCGCCTTTCGTGCGGCCGAGGATGATCGGGCAGACCTCGCGCGGCGCGCCCTGATAGGTGCAGAGCACCTGCTTTCGCGCGCGCATGGCCTTTTCGAACAGCGCGTAGGTGGTGGCGGCCATGATGCGTCCTTTCCGGCGGCCGCGCTCGACGCGGCTTTGGTGCGTCCAGCAGAGCTACAGATGCACGATCTCGACGTCACGCCACGTGTCGCGGAGATATTCGGCGACCAGGCGGCGGTGGCAGTGGTGCGGGGCCGCCTCGCTGCAGAGCAGGCAGCCGCCATCGAACGGTGCGGGGTCGAGGTGCTCGATCCGGCGCGCGGCCATCAGGTCGAGGAAGGCGCGCTCATAGGCCGGCCAGCCGGTTTTGCTTTCGCGATAGGTCTTCAGCATCTCGGCGGTCGGCACCAGCTCTGGCCGGTGATGGTAGCCGGCGCCGCAGATCGTACGGGCGAAGTAGCGGAGATCGTCCTTCTTGGCAAAGCCCGCGAGCTGCGAAGCATTGTTGAGCCGCACGTCGATCACCGTCTTCACCCCGGCCGCCGTGAGCCGCGCGAAGAAATGC
>DASZYM010000165.1:0-4996 GCA_035545355.1 Dongiaceae bacterium | reverse complement strand
GGCGATCTCGGCGGCGAGCGCCTCGAACTTCCGCACCACGACGTCGCGGTCGAGCGGCTGGTCGCCGTTCGGGCCGAAGACCTTTGGGAAGAAATCGGGATTGAGCCGGCCCAGCATCACGTTGCAGTCGGTGACGGTGAGCGGGCCGTTGCGGCGATAGGCGGCGGGACCGGGATCGGCACCCGCGGATTCCGGACCGACGCGGAAGCGCGCGCCGTCGAAGGCAAGGATCGAGCCGCCGCCGGCCGCGACGGTGTGGATCTGCATCATGGGCGCCCGCATGCGGACGCCCGCGACCTGCGCCTCGTAGCTGCGCTCGAACTGGCCATTGTAATGCGAGACATCGGTCGAAGTGCCGCCCATGTCGAAGCCGATGATCCGCTCGAACCCGGCCTGGCGCGCTGTCTCCACCGCGCCGACGATGCCGCCCGCGGGACCGGAGAGGATGGAATCCTTGCCTTGGAAGCGCTGCGCATCGGTCAGGCCGCCATTCGACTGCATGAACATCAGGCGCGTGGTCTTGTTGCCGATCTGGCTCGCCACCTGATCGACGTAGCGGCGCAGGATCGGCGAGAGATAGGCATCGACCACGGTGGTATCGCCGCGGCTGATCAGCTTCATCAGCGGCGAGACGTCGTGGCTGACCGAGATCTGCGGGAAGCCGATCTCCTTGGCGAGCGCGGCGAGGCGCTTCTCATGGCGGGTGTAGCGATAGCCGTGCATCAGCAGGATCGCGACCGAGCGAAAGCCGGCGGCATAAGCGCGCGCCATTTCCTTCTTCGCCGAAGCCTCATCCAGTGGGAGCAGGGTCTCGCCTTGCGCGGTCATGCGCTCCGCGACCTCGATCACCTCGGCATGCAGAAGCTCGGGAAGACGGATCGCGCGGGCGAAGATCTTCGGCCGGTTCTGATAGGCGATGCGGAGCGCGTCTTTGAAGCCCTTGGTGGTGACCAGCAGGGTGCGCTCGCCCTTGCGCTCCAGCAGCGCATTGGTGGCGACGGTCGTGCCCATCTTGATCGCAGCCACGCTGTCCGGCAGCGGCTCGTTCGCCGAGATGCCCAGGATCTCGCGAATGCCGGCCATTGCGGCGTCCGAATAGCGTCCCGGATTCTCCGAAAGCAGCTTATGGGTGACCAGCGCGCCGTCCGGGCGCTTGGCGACCACGTCGGTAAAAGTGCCGCCGCGATCGATCCAGAATTGCCAATGTCCGTTTTTCATGGGGCGACAGTACTAGAGAAGGAGCGTCGATGGATAGAACCGTGGCTTTCCCGCGACATAAGCGGCCCTAGCCCCGGCGCGCCCGCTCCTATATCGTGGCGCAGGACAGGCGGAAACCCACATGAGCATCTGGGGCAAAATCATCGGCGGAGCCGCAGGCTTCGCCCTGGGCGGACCTCTGGGCGCGCTGTTCGGCGCGCTGGCGGGCCATGCCGTCGACCGTCACGTCGAGACCGAAGGCGCCCAGACCGCCACCCTCGAGGACCGCTCGGCCACCAAGCAGATCGCCTTCACCATCGCGGTGATCGCGCTCGGCGCCAAGATGGCGAAAGTGGACGGTCAGGTCAGCCGTTCCGAAGTCGCGGCGTTCAAGGAGGTCTTCCAGGTCCCGGCCGACGAGACCCAGAACGTGGCGCGGGTCTTCGATCTCGCCAAGCAGGATGCACGCGGCTTCGAGCCCTATGCCCAGCAGGTCGCCCGCATGTTCAAGAAGGGCCACCCGGTGCTGGAGGAATTGCTGGACGGTCTCTTTCATATCGCCCGAGCCGATGGGCGAATCCACGATTCGGAAATCTCGTATCTCGCCGAGGTGGCGCGCATCTTCGGCTTCAGCGAGGCCGATTTCGCGCGCATCCGCGAAGCGAATGTGGGTCCGGACACCGCGGATCCCTACACCATCCTCGGCGTGACCCGCGAGATGTCCAACGAGGAGATCCGCGCCGCCTGGCGCAAGCTGGTCCGCGACAACCACCCGGACAAGCTGATCGCCCAGGGCATGCCCGAGGAGTTCGTGACCCTGGCCAATCAGAAGCTGGCGACGATCAACGCCGCCTACGACAAGGTGGCCAAGGAACGCGGCATCGGCTAAGACCTCGCCGCCCGCAACTTTCGCCGCCAATCATGCCCGCCTCGCCTCCGCAACTCGCCCTCCGCGACGCCGCCATCACGTTCGGCGGCAAGCCGCTCTTCTCCGGCATCTCGTTGGGGATCGGCCGGGGCGAGCGCGTCTGCCTGGTGGGCGCCAATGGCAGCGGCAAGTCCACCGTCCTGAAGGCGCTCGCGGGCGAGATCGAGCTCGACAGCGGCGAGCGCTTCCGCCAGCCCGGCGTGAAGATCGGCTATCTGCCGCAGAGCCCGAGCTTCGCCACCGGCGGCACGGTGGCGGAATACGTGGCGGGCGGCCTGGACGACATCCATGACTATCGGGTCGATCGCGCGCTCGATCACCTGAGCCTCGACGGCGCGCGCGAGGTCCGCACGTTGTCCGGCGGCGAGGGACGGCGTGCCGCTTTGGCCCGCGTGCTGGCGGGCGAGCCCGACCTCATGCTGCTGGACGAGCCGACCAACCATCTGGACCTGCCGACCATCGAATGGCTGGAGCAGGAGCTGCTCGATTATCCCGGTGGCGTGCTGATGATCAGCCACGATCGGGCATTTCTCAATCGGCTGACCCAGCGGCTGCTCTGGCTCGATCGCGGGCGGCTGTTCGAGCATGACGGCGGCTTCGCCGAGTTCGAGGACTGGTCGCAGCGGATCATCGATCAGGAAGTCGCCGAGGCCTATCGTCTGAAGAAGAAGATCGAGCAGGAGGAATACTGGCTGGCCCGGGGCGTAACCGCGCGGCGCTCCCGCAATGAAGGTCGCCGGCGCAATCTCTTCGCGCTCCGACAGCAACGTCGCGAGGCGCTGAAGGCGCAGGGCGTCTCCAAGCTGGAGCTCGGTGAGGCGGAGGCGGGCGGTCGCCTGGTAATCGAAGCGAAGGATGTCTCGAAGTCCTTCACCCGGCCGGATGGCAGCATTCTTCCGATCGTGAAGAATTTCTCCACGCGGATCCTGCGCGGCGACCGGGTCGGCCTGATCGGGCCGAATGGTGCGGGCAAGACCACGCTGCTGAAGATCCTGACCGGCGAGATCGCGCCGGACAGCGGCACCGTGCGGCTCGGCGTCGGGATGAAGATGATCAGCCTCGACCAGCGCCGCGAGAGCTTCGACTTGGAGCAGACCTTGTGGAAGACGCTGGCGCCCGGTGGCGGCGATTCCATCATGGTCAACGGGCGGCAGAAGCATGTGGTCGCCTATCTGCGCGACTTCCTGTTCGACGAGAAACAGGCGGTGATGCCGGTACGGGCGCTGTCCGGCGGCGAGCGCGCGCGGCTGCTGCTGGCGAAGCTGTTCGCCCAGCCGTCGAATTTGGTCGTGCTCGACGAGCCGACCAACGATCTCGACATGGATACGCTCGATCTCCTGCAGGAAGTGCTCGGCGAATACGAGGGCACGGTGCTGATCGTCAGCCATGACCGCGACTTCCTCGACCGGCTGACCACCAGCGTCATCGCCGTCGAAGGCGAGGGCCGGATTTCCGAATATCCCGGCGGCTACAGCGACTATCTCGCGCAGCGGCCGGCGCCGGTGGCGAAGGTCGAGCTGCGCGTCGAGAAGCCGAAGCCGGTAGAGCGCGCGCCGCGCGCGGCCGCCGGCCTGAGCGGCAAGGAGGCGAAGGAGCTCGCCGACCTGCCGGCGAAGATCACCGCTTTGGAGAAGGAGATCGGCACGATCGAGACGGCTTTGCACGATCCCGACTTCTATGCCCGCGATGCCGCGAAGTTCCAGAAGGCGAGCGACTTGCTGGCAGCGAAGAAGCGGGCGCTGGCCGATGCCGAGCATCGTTGGCTGGAGCTCGAAGAGAAGCAGGCCCGGGCGTCGTGACGGCCTGAATGCGCCCGCAGCATTTCCTGGCTTTGGCTGTCGCCCAGATCTTCTGGGGCGCGAATTTCGCCATCGTGAAGCTCGGCCTCGAGACCTGGCCGACTTTCTTCTTCGTCGGACTTCGCCTGGCGGCGGTCGGCATCATGCTGACGCCCTTCGTCGGCCTGCCGAAGCGACGTCAACTGCCCGGCGTGTTGGGTCTGGCCTTCATGCTGGGTGTCGTGCATTTCGGCACCTTGTTCAGCGGGATCAGGCTGGCCGATGCGGCGACGTCGTCGATCCTGATCCAGATCCAGGTGCCGCTCTCGGCGCTGGCGGCCGCGGCCTTCTTCGGCGACCGCATCGGCTGGCGTCGATGGAGCGGCATGGGGCTGTCGCTGCTCGGCATTGCGCTTCTGGTCGGAAGGCCGGCCTTCCAGGGTGGCTGGATCGCGGTTGCGCTGATCCTGGTGGCCGCCGTTGCCTGGATCGCCGCCAACATGCAGATCAAGCGTCTCGCCGCCGAGATCGACGGCTGGCGGCTCAATGCCTGGATCGGGCTGTTCGCCGCGCCGATGCTGTTCGTGCTCTCGGCGCTGACGGAGCATGGTCAAGTCGCGGCGATCCGCGATGCCGATACCGCGGCCTGGTTCTCCATGGCCTATCAGGTCATCGTCACCACCGCACTCTGCTATGGGCTTTGGTATGCGATGATGCGGCGATATCCGGTTTCGGTCGTGATGCCGTTCACCTTGCTGGAGCCGGTCTTCGGTGCGCTTTCCGGCGTGCTGCTGCTCGGCGAGAGCTGGGACTGGCAGATGGTTCTGGGCGCGCTGGTCACCGTCTCCGGCCTCGCCATCATCGTCATCCGCCGGCCGGAATCGGTCGAGCAGCCGGTCGGCCCGGGGGCGTGACGCACGTCTTTGCATCCGTCGTATGAGAGAAACTCGTGGATGGTCCGCCTTCGCGGGCCATGACGAGATAAAGAGAAGCGGGCTATAACAAGGCTGGGGAAACACGCCGAGCCATCCATGAAAATCACCCGCATCCGCCTCTATCGCCAGTTCCAGCCGTTCCGCGACGGGCCCTATAC
>DASZYM010000164.1:0-4451 GCA_035545355.1 Dongiaceae bacterium | reverse complement strand
GCGATCTTCTCGCCGCCGCGGTTGATGATCTCCTTCAGCCGCCCGGTGATGCTGACATAGCCCTCGGCGTCCATGACGCCCTGGTCGCCGGTGCGGAACCAGCCCTTGGTGAAGGCCTCGGCATTGGCCTTCGGATTGTTGGCGTAGCCCGCCGTGACGTTGGGCCCGCGGATCACGATCTCGCCGGTGGCGCCGCGCGGCAGGAGATTGCCGGACTGGTCCATGATCGCGACCTCCGGCCCCGCGGCGATGCCGACCGTGCCGGGCTTGCGCGCCAGCGGCGGCAGCGGATTGCTCGCCATCTGATGGGTCGCCTCGGTCATGCCATAGGCCTCGACCACCGGGCAGCGGAACGTGTCCTCGAGCTGCTTCATCACCTGGGGCGGCAGCGAGGAGGAGGACGAGCGGATGAACCGCAGCTTGCTCGCCGCCACGACCTCCTGGTTGCGCTCGGCGCGGGCCAGGATCGCCTGGTGCATGGTCGGGACCGCCGAGTACCAGGTCGGCTTGGCCTCGTCGAGCCAGCCGAAGAACTTCAGCGCATTGAATCCGCCCGGCGGGCAGAACACGCTCGCCCCGGCATAGAGCGACGAGCAGAGCGCGCCGATCAGCCCGTGGATATGGAAGAGCGGCATGATGACCAGGCTGCGATCGCTGGGCGTCAGCGCCAGGGTCAGCGCGATGTGCCGCGCCGAGGCCGCGAGGTTGCTGTGCCGCAGCGGCACGATCTTCGGCCGCGAGGTGGTGCCCGATGTGTGCAGCACCAGCGCCACATGCTCCGGCGACGGATGCGCCGAGCCGATATCGGCGAACGGCACCGAGAGGTTGAACGCGCCCGCGGGACCGGATTCGTCGGGGATCAGCTCGATCACCCGGATGTTGCGCCGGGCCGCGACCGCGCGCGCCGGCGCATCGGGCCCGGCCTGGATGATCAGCGCCTTGGCATTGAGGTCGCCGAGATAGAAATCGAACTCGTCCTCGCGATAGGCGGGATTGAGCGGCGCCGCGGTCGCCCAGCAGGCGACCGAGACGAAGGCCGCGGCGTTCTCCGCGCTGTTCGGCATCACGATGCCGACCGCATCCTCCGGCCCGACGCCGACCGCGCGCAAGGCGCCGCCGACCTTGTCCACCAGCGCCATCAGCTCGCCGCGCGTCATCGGCCTGCGGCCGGGCGCGCCGATCGCCTCGGCCTTGACATCGCCGCGCCGCAGCAGGTCGGCAACCGTCGTGATCTCCGTCATCGCTTATCCTCTCCCGCTCTTGCGCGCTAATAGCCCAGCGCGCAGCCATCCTTCCGCGGATCCGAACCGGCGGTCAGCGTGCCGGATTCCGGATCGATCATGATCGCCTGGCCGCCGCCATGCGGCTCCACCGCCTCCACCACCTTGTGCCCGCGCTCTTCGAGCCCGCGCCAGGCGGCGGCGGGAACGCTGCGCTCCACCTCCACCTGGCCGGAATCGATGAACACCCGGGCGCAATCGAGCGCCGCCTGCGGGTCCATGCCGTAATCCAGGATGTTGGTCAGCAGATGCACATGGCCGAACGGCTGGTAGGCGCCGCCCATCACGCCGAACGGCATCAGCGCCTTTCCGTCCTTGACCGCCATGCCCGGCATGATCGTGTGCATCGGCCGCTTGCCCGGCGCGATGCAGTTCGGATGCGCGGGGTCGAGGCGGAAGCTCGAGCCGCGATTCTGCAGGATGACGCCGCTCTTCGGCGCGACCACGCCGCTGCCGAAGGAATGATAGGTGGAGTTGATCATGCTGACCGCATTGCGGTCGCGATCGACCACGCAGAGATAGACCGTGTCGCTGTTCTGCAGCAGCGGCGGCGGCAGGCTGGTCAGCGCGCGGTCGCGCCGGATCAGGCCGCGCAGCCGATCGGCATAGTCCCGCGCCAGCAGCGCCTTGACCGGCACCTTGGCCTGTTTCGGATCGGCGATCAGCGCATCGCGGTCGCGATAGGCGAGCCGCCCCGCCTCGATCTCCAGATGCAGGCGCTCGGCGCCCACCGGGTCGAGCTGGCCGAGATCGAAGCCGCCGAGGATGTTCAGCATCAGCAGCGCGGTGACGCCCTGGTTGTTGGGCGGCATCTGGAACACGTCGACGCCGCGATACCCGGTCGAGATCGGCTCGACATATTCGCCGGCGGCCGCCGCGAAATCCCCCATCTCATGCACGCCGCCCAGGCTCTTCAGATGGCCGACGATGTCCTCCGCCACCGGCCCGGTATAGAAGCCGTCGCGGCCATGCCTGGCGATCCGGCGCAGCGTCTCGGCCAGGCGCGGATCGCGCATCTTCTCGCCGGCGCGCGGCACCCGCCCGCCGGGGAACAGCACCGGATCCACATCCGGAATCGCCGCGAAGCGCTCGGCGCAGAGCGCCCAGTCGAAAGCGACGCGGTCGCCGACGATATAGCCCTCCTCGGCATAGCGGATGGCCGGCGCCAGCAGGGTCTCGAGCGGCCGGCTGCCGTGATCCGCATGGACGCGGCACCAGGTGTCGACGATGCCGGGAATCGTCACCGCATGGACGCCGTAGGTCGGCACCGAATCGAAACCCTGGGCGCGATACCAGTCCAGCGTCGCCTTTTGCGGCGCGCGGCCGGAGCCGTTATAGGCGATGACCTTGCCGCCGCCCTTGGGCGCATAGAGCATGAACCCGTCGCCGCCGATCCCGGTCGATTGCGGCTCGACCACCGCCAGCACGGCCGCGGCGGCGATCGTTGCATCGATCGCATTGCCGCCGGCGCGCAGCACGTCGAGGGCCGCGGCGCTCGCCAGCGGATGCGAGGTGGCTGCCGCCGCCTCCGTGACCCGCAGCGGAGACCGGCCGGGGAACTGAAAATCACGCATGATCTGGTAAACCCATGTGCAGGATGAAATCGTGTTGGGATGAAGCGCTATTCGGCCGCCGCGGCCGCGCCGAGCAGGCCGTCGCGCACCGCCTCGATATGACGCCGCATCACGTCCTCGGCGCGCTGCGGATCGCGGGTGGCGATGGCGCCGACATAGGCGCGGTGATGCGCGCAATAGGCGGCGTGGCGCGCCGGGGTGAGCGCCGCCTGGCGCAGGGTGCTCCACTTGGCCTGGCGGCGCATCGCGTTGAATCCGTCGAAGATCGAGAGCATCAGCGCGTTGTGCGCCGCCTCGGCGACCGCGCGGTGCAGCCTGCCGTCCCAGAGCTCCCAGGTCTTGGCGTCATGCGCCGCCTCGCTCTTCTCCAGCAGGCGCTGCATCTGGGTGATCTCCGCTTCGGTCGCGCGCAAGGCCGCCATCCGCGCCAGCAGCGGCTCGATCATCAGGCGCGTCTCCAGCATCTCGTTGGGGCTGGTCCGCGCGGTGATCATCGATAGAGCCGCGGGCTGCGGCGTCGGCCGGTTGCCGACGAAGGTGCCCTGCCCGACATGGCGCCAGATGCGGCCTTCCGCCTCCAGCACTTCCAGCCCTTCGCGCAAGGCGCTGCGGCTGAGCTTCAGCCGCGTGGCCAGCTCGCGCTCCGGCGGGAGCTGGTTGCCCGGCGCGTATTCCGGCTGCTCCAGCAGCGAGGAGAGGCTGTTCAGCGCACGATCCCTGCGACGCACTTTGATACCATCCAAGAATTGGTGTCAGTCCGACCGGTCGATTGTTGACACCCGAATTGCGAACATGCAAGCGTGTCGCCCGCAAAGTCAATCTGGAACCAATTCGGATTGGTATCAAATAGCAAAACCCGGGAGGCCACCATGATCAGCGCGCGTTTCACCGAGGGCATTCTCGCCGCACTCGCTTTCGCCGGCATCGCATTCGCCGGCGGTTCTGCTTTCGCCCAGGACATCAAGGCGCCGGATTCCGTCGCCAAGGCCGGCAAGATCGTCTTCTGCTCCGATATCTCCGGTCCGCCGCTCGGCTATTTCGACGAGAACAACCAGCCGCAAGGGTCGGACATCGACCTCGGCAAGGAGATCGCCAAGCGCCTGGGCGTGCAGGCGGAGTTCGCCAACACGCCGTTCGACGGCATCATCCCCGCTTTGCAGGCCAAGCATTGCGACGCCATCCTGTCGCAGCTCTTCGACAAGCCGGCGCGGCGCGAGGTGGTCGATTTCGTCGACTACATGTATTCGAGCCAGGCCCTCCTGGTCGACAAGGGCAATCCGAAGAACATCAAGACCCTCGACGACCTCTCCGGGGTGAAGATCGCGGCCGAGAACGGCACGACCATCCAGAGCCTGGTCGAGGACCAGAACAAGAAGTTCGCCGCCGCGGGCAAGGCGCCGGCCGACCTGGTCATCTTCCCCAAGGACACCGACGCGCTGCAGGCCTTGCAGATCCATCAGGTCGATGTCTACGGCACCACACTGGAAAGCGCCGGCTACTACATGCTGAAGGCGCCCGACGTGTTCGAGCTGGCGGGCGGGGCCTTTTCCAAGATCCTGACCGGCATCGCCACCCGCAAGGGCGAGACCGACATGCA
>DASZYM010000163.1:0-3227 GCA_035545355.1 Dongiaceae bacterium | reverse complement strand
TCGATGATGCTGCGGGTCTCGATCTTGCCGATCTCGCCGATCCCGAAGGCATGCGGATCGTAGAACGCCGCCGCCGCAACGGCGACCGCCGCGAGGCCGACCAGGCTGTGGAACGCCGCCACGAGCTGGGGCAGCGCCGTCATCTGGATGCGCTGGGCGATCGCCAGGCCGACCGCGCCGCCGATCGCGATCGCGACCAGGATCGAGAGATAGGCGTGAACGCTCGGCAGGAGCAGCGTGGTGACGATCGCGATGATCATGCCGCCGACGCCGTAGCGCAGGCCGGTGCGCGAGGTCTCGGGGCTGGAGAGGCCCCGGAGCGACATGATGAAACAGATCGCGGCGATCAGGTAGAGAAAGGTGGCGAGTTCCTGGCTCACGTCACTTCGCTCCCTTCGCCGGCTCTTTCTTCTTGAACATCGAGAGCATCCGGTGCGTCACCAGGAAGCCGCCGCAGATATTGACCGCGGCGAGCGCGACGGCGACCAGGCCCATGATCTTCGAGAAGTCGAACTCGATCGGGCCGGCGGCGATCAGCGCGCCGACGATGATGACCGAGGAGATGCCGTTGGTGACCGCCATCAGGGGCGAGTGCAGCGCCGGGGTCACCCGCCAGACCACGTAGTAGCCGACGAAGCAGGCCAGCACGAAGACGGTCAAGAGCTGCACGAAGGGCGTATGGCCGGCCTGGTCGGCCGCCGCCTGGGTGGCCGCCGAGGCGAGGTCCTGGGCGAGCTTGCCGGCCTGGCCGGCGAGATCCTGCGCGCCGTTCGCGAGGTCGATCGCCCGCTTCGAGAGTTCGTCAGGATTCATTCTGGCTTCCCTCAGCTCTTGAAGTTCGGATGGATCACCTGGCCGTCGCGGGTCAGCGCGACGCCCTTCACGATCTCATCCTCCCAGTTGACCTTCAGCCCCTTGGTCTCCTTGTCGATCAGGAGCTGCACGAAATTCAGCAGGTTCTTGGCGTAGAGCGTGGTGGAGTCCACCGCGATCCGGCTCGGCACGTTCCCGTAGCCGATGATCTTCACGCCGTGCTTCTCGACCACCTTGTTCAATTCGGAGAGCGGGCAGTTGCCGCCCTGCTCCACCGCGAGGTCGACGATCACCGAGCCCGGCTTCATCGACTGCACCATGGCTTCGGAGACGAGCTCCGGCGCCTTGCGGCCGGGGATGAGCGCGGTGGTGATCACCACGTCCTGCTTCTTGATGGTCTCGGAGATGAGGGCCGCCTGCTTGGCCTGGTATTCGGCGCTCATCGGCTTGGCATAGCCGGCGGCGGTCTCCGCCTGCTTGAACTCCTCGTCCTCGACCGCGACGAAGGTGGCGCCGAGGCTGTTCACCTGCTCCTTGGCCGCGGGCCTAACGTCGGTCGCGCTGACGATGGCGCCGAGGCGCCGCGCGGTCGCGATCGCCTGCAATCCGGCGACGCCGGCGCCCATGACCAGCACGCGGGCGGGCGCCACCGTGCCGGCGGCGGTCATCATCATCGGATAGGCCCGGCCGAACTCCGCGGCGGCGTCGATCACCGCGCGATAGCCGGAGAGGTTCGCCTGGGACGAGAGTACGTCCATCGCCTGGGCGCGGGTGATGCGCGGGATCAGCTCCATGGCCATCGCGTCGATGCCGCGACTGGCATAATCGGCGATGGCGTCCTTGCTGTTATAGGGATCGAGGATCGAGACCAGGACGGCGCCGCGCTTGATCGCGGCCAGCTCGTCGTTGCCCTCGGCGGCGCTCATCGGGCGGCGCACCTTGAGCACCAGGTCGGCATCGCCGAGCGCCGCGCCGGCATCGCCGACGATCTCTGCGCCGGCATTGCGGAAGGCGTCGTCGGTGATGGCGGCGGAGAGGCCGGCCCCGGTCTCGATCGCCACCTTGGCGCCGAGGCCGACGTATTTTTTCACGGTGTCCGGCGACGCGGCGCAGCGGCGCTCATGCTCGCGCCGTTCCTTGACAATGCCGATTTTCATGCGATGGCCTGGCCCCTGGTTTGACGCGTCCGGCGCGCGTTGATCCGCGCGGCCGGACGGTTAATTTGCCCGCTTTCGCCCATGCGAACAAGCCTCCCCGCGCCCGGGCGGACAGCAAGCACGACATTGAAGCGGAATACGGTCATGTTACCGTGACCGCCGCATCCTTCCCTTCCCCGAGTCCCAGCCGAGACAGGACATGACCCAGCTCCGCCCGCTCCTTCCGCTCCTGGTTGCAGTGCTGTTCCCGCTCGCCGGCTGCAGCACGATGGAATCGCTGGCCAAGCCCGGCGCATCCTCGCCAGGCAAGGTCTCGGCCGCGGCGACTCCAGCGCCTGCCGCGAATACGCCGGCCGCCGAGACCGCGCCCGCGACGACGACGACGGCACCCGCCACCGAAGCAGCCCCGGCGGCGGCCCCGGAGCCCGCTCCCGCCGAGACGCCATCCGCGCCGGCCGAGGCGGCGCCCGCCGCCGGCGCGGCGGTCCCGGCCGACGACATGCTCGACGCGACCTACTGGATGCAGCATTCGGTCGAATACGAGGGCTCCACGACCACCGCCTTCGAGCTCGCCAAGCTTCGCCTCGACGCGGCGCTGAAGGACAAGAAGTGGACCGCACTCCCCGATACGCAGAAGGGCAACCTCGCCAAGCTGCCGGTCGCGGTGATCTGCGACGTCGATGAGACCCTGCTCGACAATTCCGCCTATCAGGCCTGGAACATCACCTCGGGCATGCCCTTCAGCAACGAGACCTGGGGCAAGTTCGTGCAGTCGGAGACGTCGAAGGCGGTGCCCGGCGCAATCGACTTCGCGAAATACGCGGCGGCGAAGAACGTGACGGTGTTCTACGTCTCCAACCGCCTCGAGGAGGGCGAGCAGGCGACGCGCGACAACATGAAGAAGCTCGGCTTCCCGATGGGCGGCAAGGTCGATACCTTCCTGATGCTGGGCGAGAAGGACGAATGGACCTCGCGCAAGAGCAGCCGCTTCGCCTTCATCGCCAAGAAATACCGGGTCGCCCTGCTGCTCGGCGACAATTTCGGCGACTTCACCGACGCCTACAAGGGCAGCGAAGCCGACCGGCAGAAGGTCTATGACCAGAACCTGAAGCATTGGGGCTACGACTGGATCGTGCTGCCCAATCCCAGCTACGGCTCGTTCGAGGCGGTGCCCTATCAGTTCAACTACCAGGCCTCGCCCGAGGAGATGCGCGACGACAAGCGCAAGGCGCTCACGAGTTGGGACGGGCAGTAGCT
>DASZYM010000162.1:0-9017 GCA_035545355.1 Dongiaceae bacterium | reverse complement strand
GATCGAAAAAGGCGTGGATCCCGTGACCAAGTCACGGGATGACGACCGAGACTGAGGCAAACCTTCTAGGCTCTGGGCAATCCGCAGCGAGTTACTGCGCTGCTGTCCGGCGATCCGGAATGGTGCCGGCGCCGCTGTAGAACATGACCGGCCGGATGTCATAGGCGCTGGGCCCCATATTCGCGGCCTGCAGCTCCTTGGCGATCTCGATGGCTTCGTCGACATTCGCCACATCGACCACATAGAAGCCGAGGAAATGCTCCTTGGTCTCGGCGAAGGGACCGTCCATCACCACCGGCTTGCCGGATTTGTCCTTGCGCAGGACCTTGGCCTCCTTGGTGGCGACGAGGCGCGCCGTGGGGCCGAGCTTGCCGGCGGCCGCGATCCGCTGCGTGATCGTGCCGAGACGCTGCATCACCGCGTCGTCCTCGGCCTTGGTCCAGCGGGCGATCTGGTTCTCGTCGTTGTAGCAGAGAATGGCATAGAGCATTCGAACCTCCTCGAGCGACGTGAACGCAACAATGCCCAGGCCCGGGCGGCGGATCAACGGCGAATCAGCGATGAATGCATGCGCCATGCCTTCATCCTGTCAGTCTCCCGCCATTCCCTGTCAGGACAGTTCGGCCGCGACCGTAGCCTCATCGCGGAGTGCCGCACTACATAGCGGAGGTGACCCAACCTCGATCGCGGCAGGCAAGCATGAAGCCAGACGCTCTTTTCCAGCAGACGGCGTATCGCGGGGATAGACCACAAACGCATCGCGCAAATTGGCTGACCCTCGCCACATTGTGCATAGCGGTGCTGATCGCGCAGGTCGATACCTGCGTCACCAACCTTGCGACCAAGCCGATCGGCGCGACATTCCATTCCGGCGTCGGGGCGCTGCAATGGGTGGTGGATGCCTACAACCTCTCCTATGCGGTGCTGCTCCTGACCGGCGGTCTCCTGGCCGATCTCTACGGCCGCCGCCTCGTCTTCATGGCGGGCGCCGCGATCTTCAGCCTCGCCTCGCTGATCTGCGCGGCGGCACCCTCGATCGGCGTCCTGATCGCCGCGCGGGCCTTGACCGGTGTCGGCGCGGCAATGCTGCTCCCCGCATCGCTGGCGGTGATCCGCGTCGCCTGGCCGGACCCGAAAGCGCGCGGCCATGCGCTCGGCATCTGGACCGGCTGCAACGGCCTCGGCGTCGTGCTCGGCCCGACCATCGGCGGGGCGCTGATCGAAAGCGCGGGCTGGCGCAGCGTGTTCCTGGTCGTCGTGCCGCTCGGCCTGCTGGCTTTGGGATTGGCGGTGCCGACCATCACCGAATCCGCCGATCCCAAAGGCCGCCGCTTCGACGGCGCGGCACAGGTGCTCGGCATCGTCGCGCTCGGCGGTCTGGCACTCGCGGCGATCGAGAGCCATGGCTCGCACCTGATCGCCGTGACCGCGCTGGTCGCGGCGTCGATCGCGCTGGCCGCCTTCGTCAAGGTGGAAGCCGCGCGCGGCGAGGCGGCGCTGGTACCGCTGGACATCCTGAAGGTCCGCGCCTTTCGCGGCACCGCGATCGCGACCGCCGGCATGACCTTCGGCATGTACGGCATGCTGTTCGTGCAACTCCTCACCTGGCAGAGCGAGCATGGCTTCACCGCATTGCAGGCCGGCCTCGCTCTGGTGCCGATGGCGCTGGTCTACATCCTGGTCTCTCCGTTCTCCGGCGTGTTGCAGGAAAGATTCGGCACGCGCTTTGCGACCGGCGGCGGCGTCGCGGTGATCGGCAGCGGTCTTCTGACTCTCGGCGCGACGGCGGGAACAGGGTCCCTCGTCCCGGCCGAAATCGGCCTGATGCTCTGCGGCCTCGGCATGGGCATCGCGACCGGTCCGCTGACGGCCGTCGCGATCGGCACCGTGGCACCGGCGCGTTCCGGCACCGCCTCGGCCCTGATCAACGTGGCGCGCCTGGTCGGCGCGACGGTCGGCGTGGCCGTGCTGGGCGCGGTCTATGCGCTCCTCGGCCGCAACACCGAGGCGGTCACCGTTGCGATGCTGCTCGGCGGCGCGGTGCAAGTCAGCGGGGCGCTCCTGTGCTGGCGCGCGATTGCACGGCTCAGGCTCTAGCCGCCGGTGTGTACACCACGCGCTTGAACGGAACCTCGCCCGCCGGCGATGCGTCGAGCTCCCGGGCATAGCGATGGCCGGCATAGACCGCATGGGCGATGAAGCCGGGTGCGAGGCAGTCGCCGATCCGGGTCACCGACTTGATGCCGGCCTCCTTCAACGCGGCGGGGCTGGACTGGAGGGCGTTGTACAACGCCTCCTCCGGCAGGCGTGAGGTGACGCTCACGACCGCGCGCGCCGGAATGCTGCGGTCGGGCTCGCCGTAATGGCTCGCCAGCGTGACGGCGTTGCCGGCGAAGCCGGTCAGGTCATGGGCAGTCACCACGCCGATGCCGAGGCGGCGAAGCTGCTGGTTGATCGGCATCAGCTCCAGCGTATTCGCGGTGAAGCTCGCCGCCACGTCGCCGGTGGTGACCAGGGTCACCGCCAATCCGGCCGCCGCCAGGCGCTCGGCGATCAGGCTGCCCATGTAGTAGTGATCGTCGTCGAACACCACGACCGGCCCTTCCTTCGGCAGCCGGCCCTCCATGATGTCGTCGGGCGAGAAGGCATTCGGCCCGCCCAATCCCGGGATCGGGTTCCAATGGCTGCGGCCGACGCCGTCATTGCGCCAGTGCGCGCCGGTCGCGAGCACCACGCGCTCGAAGCCGAACTCGACGACATTGGCGGCGGTCAGGCGGCTCGCGCGATAGATCTCGACATTGGGCAGCTTCGAGAGCTGGTGCAGGCGGTAGTCGCGCACCCGCGCCCAGACCGCGAGGCCCGGCAGCTTCGATTCCTTGGTCACGCGGCCGCCGAGTTCCTCGCCGGCTTCGGCGAGATGCACTTCATAGCCGCGCTGGCCCAGCGCCCGCGCCGCTTCGAGGCCCGCGGGGCCCGCACCGACCACGAGGATGCGATCGTTCGATTGCTTCGCCGGGATGATCTCTGGATGCCAGCCCTTGCGCCATTCCTCACCCATGGTGGGGTTCTGGGTGCAACGGATCGCCGACATGGTCATGTCGCCGGAGACGCAGATGTTGCAGCCGATGCATTCGCGGATGTCGTCGGGCCGCCCCTGCTCGATCTTCGCCGGCAGGAACGGGTCGGCGATCGAGGGCCGCGCCGCGCCGATGAAATCGAGGATGCCGCGCTTGATCAGCGCGACCATCCGATCCGGCGAGGTGTAGCGGCCGACGCCGACCACCGGCTTGGTGGTGAGCTGCTTCACGAAGCTGATATAGGAATCCTGATGCCCCTCCTCGGAGAAGCGCGACACCGCGGAATCGTGGCGCCAGGGACTGACATTGACGTCCCAGAGGTCTGGCAGCTCCGCCAGCATGCCGATCACGTCTCGGCTCTCGCCGTCATGCCGCAGTCCGTCTTCGCCCATCTTCTCGTCGACGCCGAAGCGCACCGCGACGGCGCAGCTATCGCCGATCGCGTCCTTTGTATCCTCGATCAGTTCGCGGAACAGGCGGATACGATTCTCCAGGCTGCCGCCATATTCGTCGGTGCGGCGGTTGCGGCGCTTCTGCAGGAAATGCAGCGCGAGGCTGAGATCATGCGCGGCATAGACATAGACGATGTCGAACCCGGCCTTCCTGGCGCGCAAGGCTGCGTCGCGATGCCAGCGGCGATAGTCGAGGATGTCCTGCTTGTCCATGGCCCGCGCCTGCCACGGCCAGTAATTGGTCATCTGATGCGACGGGCCGATGGCGGGGTCGCGGCTGGAGAGGTTGGAGACCGAGGTGCCGTTATGCGTCAGCTCGATCGCCGCCAGCGCGCCATGCTCGTGTACCGCCTCGCACATCAGCGCATGGCCGGGAATGTCCTTGTCGTCCCAGAGCCGTCCCTCGATATAGGGCGTCACGTCGCCGCTGGGATGGATCTCGACCTCCTCGGTCGCGACCACGCCCCAGCCGCCTTCGGCCTTCATCCCGCGCATGGCGGCATGGCCCTCCGGGTTGTGATGCCCCATGCCGTTGCAATGCGGCACCTGGAAGAAGCGGTTCTTCGCGGTGACCGGACCGATCTTCACCGGTTCGAACAGAATGTCGTAACGCGGATCGCGCGCCATGGTTCTCGCCCCTCCCGAAGGCGGCCCGCAATCTAGCTTTCCCCGGGTGCGGCTGTATAGTGCGGCGCATCCCGGAGTCTTGCAGGTGAACATGGCGCGCAAAGTCGAGATTCTCGGCCAGGAATGGCTCTCGCAACAGTTCATGAAGCTGGCGCGGTTCACCCTCAAGCATGAGCGTTATGACGGCAGCATGGCCGGGCCGATGACCCGCGAGATCGTGCTGCGGCCGCCGGCGGCGGGCGTCGTGCCGTACGACCCGACCACCGACCAGATCATCCTGATCGAGCAGTTCCGCATCGCCGCCCATCTCGGCGGCATGCCGGCCTGGCAGCGCGAGATCATCGCCGGGATCTCCGACCGCGAGGAGACGCTCGAGGACCTGGTGCGCCGCGAGGCGATGGAAGAAGCCAATTGCGAGATCACCGACCTCTTCGAGATGATCCGCTTCCTGCCGACGCCGGGCATGAGCAGCGAGATCTTCGTCGCGTTCCTCGGCCGTATGGCGCCGGGCGCCGTCACCGGCGTGCATGGGCTTGCGACCGAGCATGAGGACATCCGCTCCACCTTGTTCCACCTCGACCAGATCCCGGAGATCCTGGCGAACGGCCATACCGGCAACGGCCCGCTGCTGATCGCGCTGCAATGGATGCAGATCAACCGCGACCGCATCCGCACGCTGTGGCGCTGATGAAGAAGCTCGCCGTCGCCCGCCTGTGGTACGAGGGCAATTCCTTCTCGCCTGTTCCGACCGGCTTGCCGATCTTCGAGGCGCGCGAGCTCGTGCACGGCGAAGCGGCCAAGGACTTCTATCGCGGCACGGCGACCGAGATCGGCGCTGCCGTCGCCTTCGCAGAGTCGAACAAAGAGTGGAGCGTGGAGTTCCTGCTCTGCGCCGCCGCGCCACCGGGCGGCCCGATCGCGCCCGACGCCTTCGCGGTCATCCGCGATACGATGCTGGAGGGGCTCGGCCGCGATCGATGGGATGCGGTCTATCTCTCGCTGCACGGCGCCGCGATCACCGCGGACGATCCGACGCCGGACCTGCATCTGCTGGAGCGGGTGCGGCATGTCATCGGCCGCATTCCGCTCGGCGTCAGCTTCGATCTGCATGCCAATCTCGGCCGGCCGATGATCGAGGCGATCGACGTCGCGGTCGGCTACAAGACCTATCCGCATATCGACATGGCCGAGGTCGGCGCGCGGGCGATCGCGCTGGTGACCGCGATGGCCGACGGCAAGGTCCGCCCGCAAGGCGCGCTGGCCAAGGTGCCGGCGATCCTGCCGAGCTTCAACATGCGCACGACCGACGGACCGATGGCGGAGCTGGCGGCGCTCGCCGCCGAGCTGCGCAAGAAGCCAGACATCCTCGATGCTTCGATCTTCGGCGGCTTCGCCTATGGCGATTCCCCCTTCGCCGGCGCGAGCGCGCTGGTCTACACGGACGGCGACCGCGCGCTCGCGGAACAGGCGGCGCACGATCTCGCCGCGGCGATCACGGCGCGGCGCGATCGGTTCACCGTACACCTGCCTTCGCCCGCCGAAGGCATCGCCCAGGCGCTGGCGACGGCGGGCAGCAAGCCCGCCGCCGTGGTCGATCCGGCCGACAATCCCTTGTCCGGCGGCATCGGCGATACGCCGACTCTGTTCCAGGCTTTGCTCGCGGCGAAGCCGAATGTGGCCACCGTCTTCGGCTTCTTCTTCGACCCGGATTTGGTGGCGCGCTGTCATCGCGAGGGTGAAGGCGCCCGCATCGCAACCAGGCTCGGCGGCCGCATCACCGACGCCTTCGGCCCGCCGATCGCCGTCGACGCGCGCGTGGTGAGACTCACCGACGGCAAATTCCGCAACCGGGGGCCGATGGAGAACAACCTGCCGGTCGATCTCGGCCGCACCGCGGTGCTCGATGTCGACGGCATCCAGGTCATCGTCACCGAGAGCTGCCAGACGCCGAACGATCCCGGCTATTTCGCGCTGCATGGCATCGACCTCGCCAAGGTTGGACTCCTCTGCGTGAAGGCGAAGAACCACTTCCGGGCGGCATTCACACCCCTCACCCGCGCCATCATCGATGTGGATTGCCCGGGCCCGGCGGCGGCCGATCTGCGCCACTACCGGTTCCAGCACGCACCGAAATCGCTTTATCCCTTGAACCGATAGGCTTTTACCGGGGGTTGATCGGTTCGGGACCGGTGACCTACCCTAGCGGACGGCATTTCACACAAGAACGATAGACCGGCAAGGCACATGGATTTCCGTCAGGGCTTCATCGACACGATCGGCAATACCCCCCTCATCAAGCTGAAGAAGGCATCCGAACTCACCGGCTGCACGATCCTCGGCAAGGCCGAGTTCCTGAACCCGGGCGGATCGGTGAAGGACCGCGCGGCGCTCGCCATCATCACCGATGCGGAGAAGAAGGGGCAGATCAGGCCCGGCGGCCTGATCGTCGAAGGCACCGCGGGCAATACCGGCATCGGCCTCGCCCTGGTCGGCAATGCGCGCGGCTACAAGACGCTGATCGTCATCCCGGAGACCCAGAGCCAGGAGAAGAAAGACATGCTCCGCCTGGCCGGCGCGGAGCTGAAGGAAGTGCCCGCACTTCCCTACAAGGATCCCGGCAATTACGTGCGTGTCTCCGAGCGCATCGCCAACGAGCTGAAGGACAGCAACCCCAACGGCGTGATCTGGGCCAACCAGTTCGACAATGTCGCCAACCGCGCCGGGCATTACACCACGACCGGCCCGGAGATCTGGAAGCAGACCGACGGCAAGGTCGACGGCTTCGTCAGCGCGGTCGGCACCGGCGGCACGCTCTCCGGCTGCGCGATCTTCCTCAAGGAGAGGAATCCGAAGATCAAGGTCGCGCTCGCCGATCCCGAAGGTGCGGCGCTCTACAACTACTTCAAGAACGGCGAGCTCAAATCCTCCGGCTCGTCGATCACCGAAGGCATCGGCCAGGGCCGCATCACCAAGAACGTCGAAGGCACGCCGATCGATTTCCCCTATCTGATCCCCGACAGCGAAGCGCTGCCGATCATCTTCGACCTCTTGAAGCACGAGGGCCTCTGCCTCGGCGGATCGACCGGCATCAATGTCGCCGGCGCCATTCGCCTGGCGAAGGAGCTGGGGCCGGGACACACCATCGTCACCCTGCTCTGCGATTTCGGCACGCGCTATCAGAGCAAGCTGTTCAATCCGGAGTTCTTGCGGTCGAAGAACCTGCCCGCGCCGGACTGGCTGTAGGTCTATTCGACGCCGCTCAGCACCTTCGGCACGGTCTCCAGCACGCTGGGGCGCGACTGGATGATCGTGTGCCAGGCCATCAGCTTGGGATAATGCGGCAGGATCTTCGCGCCCTCGGGCGTGCCGGCGAAATAGTGGATGATCGGCACCAGCAGCAGATCGGCGAGGCTGATCTGCCGCCCGACCAGGAAGGGATCGGGATTCAGCATCAGGTCCTCGATCGCCTGCAAGGCCTGCCTCGCCTTCGGCACCGCTTCGGCGATCGCCTTCTCGTCGACCGGCTTGCCGGGCTGGGGGAAGGTGCGCGGCACGAAAATGCCCCAGACCATCGGGCGATAGCCGTAGGAATTGATCACGCTCATGATCTGCGCCGCGCGCGTGCGGCGCAGAATGTCGGCCGGCGCCAGGCGCACGCCCGGGAATGCATCGTCGATGTAGTTCAGGATCGGCACGGTCTCGTAGATCGCGAAATCGCCGTGCTGGAAGGCCGGCAGCAGGCCGAAGGGATGCCGCGCCAGATGCTCCGGCGCCTTGTGCTCCTGCTTGTCCATATCGACATGGACCACCGCGTGATCGACCCGCTTCTCCAGCAGGGCCATGATGACCGCCCTGGTATAGGTGCTGTAGCGCGGGCCATAGACGATCGGCTTGCTCATCGCGGGTCTCCCTTCCCGGAGCGACGCTAGGAGCGGCATCCTTGACCGTCAAGGCCGCGCCGATATGATGCGGGCGCCAAGGCCTTGGAGAGTCAGGATGGTTTCCGAAACCGGCGAGCTGTTCCGCGAAGACGCCTATCTGAAGAGCTGCGATGCCATCGTCACCGCGGTCGATGAGAAAGGCATCCGCCTCGACCGCACCGTGTTCTATCCGACCGGCGGCGGCCAGCCGGGCGATGTCGGCCGCCTGCGCCTCGCCGACGGCACGGTGGTCGAGATCCGGGACACGATCAAGGGTGCCGCGCCCGGCGAGATCATCCACGTCCCGGCGGAAGGCGCGCCGGTGCTGGCCGAGCGTATGCCGGTGACCGCGGAGATCGATTGGGAGCGCCGGCACCGGCTGATGCGGATGCATACCTGCCTGCATCTCCTCTCCTCGATCATCAAGGGCGACGTGACCGGCGGCCAGGTCAGCGACGGCAAGGGCCGGCTCGATTTCAACATCCCCGACCAGGCGCTCGACAAGGACCACATCACCGCCGAGCTGCAGCGGCTGGTCGCCGAGGATCATCCGACGCGGACCATCTGGATCACCGACGAGGAGATGACCGCTCGGCCGGAGCTGGTGCGCACCATGTCGGTGAAGCCGCCGATGGGCCGCGGCCGCGTGCGCCTGCTGGAGATCGACGGCATCGACCTGCAGCCCTGCGGCGGCACACATGTCGGGCGCACCGGCGAGATCGGCGCAATCGAATGCACCAAGATCGAGAGCAAGGGCAAGATGAACCGGCGAGTCAACCTCGCCTTCAAGGCCTGACATATTGGCGACACCCTCCATAGTCAACACCGCGTGGCTGCAGGATCACCTCCAGCAGCCGGACCTGCGCATCGTCGACGCGACCTACTATCTGCCGATGCAGAAGAAGAGCGCGCGGGCGGAATACGATCAGCGCCACATCCCC
>DASZYM010000161.1:0-4835 GCA_035545355.1 Dongiaceae bacterium | reverse complement strand
CAATTGCGGCCGTGATCGCCTTCTGATCGGGCGAGTAAGCTTCGGTATGTTGTCGGATAGACCCGTCGACCCCTCACCCAACCCTCTTCCTCAAGGGGAGGGGGCTTTACGGCATGCTTGTCTCCATGGATGGAGCACACTCGGTCGACTCCCTCTCCCGCTGAGGGAGAGGGCAGGGGTGAGGGGTCGGCGGGTGCTTCCGTCGGATACACAAATGCGCGCAGCAAACTGATGTCCGCGCCCCGCCACCGCCCGGCCCGCCGCATCGGCCTGCTCGGCGGCTCCTTCAACCCGGCGCATCAGGGCCACCGCGAGATCAGCCTGGCGGCGTTGCAGCTCCTCGGCCTGGACGAGGTCTGGTGGATGGTCTCGCCGCAGAACCCGCTGAAGCCGGTCGCCGGGATGGCGCCCTTCGCGGCCCGAGTCGACTCCGCCCGCAAGGTCGCGGCGCATCCCCGGATCAGGGTCACCGACATCGAGGCCAGGCTCGGCACCCGCTACACCGCCGACACGCTCCGAAAGCTCTGCGAGACGCACCGCGACTGCCGTTTCGTCTGGTTGATGGGGGCCGATAATCTGGCCCAGATCTCCGAATGGAAGGACTGGCAACAGATATTTCATTTGCTGCCAATTGCGGTTTTCGACCGTCCTACCTATACTTATAGGGCGATGGCCGCCCAGGCGGCCCGGCGTTTCCAGGCCTTCAGGCGGCCGGAACAGGCGGCAGGAAGGCTGGCGATCACGCCGCCACCTGCCTGGACGTTCATCCATCACCGGCTCAATCCGATCTCGGCAACCGAGATCCGCGCCAAGAGGAGGGCATCGAAATCGCGCGCCAGATCGGAGTGACAACAGAAGCGGTGGTCGGCCGGTGCCGCCGCAAGGGAGATTGAAGCATTACCCAAAAGAAGCCGGCGGTCCGCAAAAGCGCGACCCCAAAACGCTCCGCCAAGACCGTGTCCGCCAAGACCGGGGCCGAGCGCCAACCCACCGACCTGCTGAAGCTGGTCGAGAAGTCCTTGGATGACGACAAGGCCGAGGACATCATCTCCATCGATCTCGCGGGCAAATCCTCGATCGCGGATTACATGGTGATCGCCACCGGGCGCAGCGCCCGGCAGCTCAACGCCATGGCCCAGCACCTGGACGAGAAGCTTACCAAGAGCGGAGTCAGGAAGGTCAGCATCGAAGGCCTGACCCAGGGCGAATGGGTCCTGCTCGACGGCGGCGACGTGATCGTCCACCTGTTCAAGCCGGAAGTGCGCAGCTTCTACAATCTCGAGAAGATGTGGGGCGCCGACCTCCCGGAAGCCGAGCGCATCACCGCCGTGGGCTGAAAGGCGGCGGGGCAAGAAGCTCCTGCTCGTGTCCCGGCGGAGCCGGGACGGGTGAATGCTGGGAACGACTCTCTCTAGAAGAGGGAGCTCGGTCGCGCTCCATTGCTCCGGCGATTCTCCGATGCTGACGGCCCGCTGTCACGTCGCGAAGCACGCATAGCCGATCGTCGAACTTGGAAATGATCGCCATTCCGATCGACTGCTATTAATCTCTGGCCAAAGAAGACGGCGAATCCGACCAGTCAATGGTCACGCCTGCGGGGGAAAACAGCCAGCACGATGGACATAACGGCGCGCAAAAAAGCCGGTCCGACCTCGTCAGCGACGCTCGCGCCGCTCCGGAACCCGACCTTTCGCTCCATCTGGCTTGCCAATCAGGTTTCCAACTTCGGCACGTTGATGGAGGCCGTCGCCATGGGGTGGCTGATGGCAACGATCTCGACGTCGAACCTGATGGTGGCGCTGGTCATGGCATCGGCGACCTTGCCGGCCTTTATCTTTTCGGTTTTTGCGGGTGCCATCGCCGACAGCTTCGATCGCCGCTCGGTGATGCTGGCGGCTCAGGGCCTCATGGTGGTCTCCTCGGCATCGCTGACCACCCTCATCGCGCTTGGCCTTGCCACGCCTTGGATCGTGCTGGGCTTCAGCTTCCTGGTCGGCTGCGGCGCCGCCATCAACAATCCCGCCTGGCAGGCCTCGCTGGGGGACATCGTCGACAAACGTGACCTCCCGGCCGCGGTGACGCTGCTCTCGGTGGGATACAACACCGTTCGCAGCGTCGGACCGGCGGTCGGAGGCATTATCGTTGCCTCTTTCGGTCCGGTGATTGCCTTTGCTCTCAACACGCTCAGCTTCTTCGCGCCGCTCACCGCGATATGGCGGTGTAAGTGGGGCGTCCGGCGATCGACGCTCCCGCGCGAGGCGATGGCAACGGCCGTCTATGATGGGCTGCGCTTTACGGCGATCTCCGCGGACATCAAGGCCGCCATAGCGCGGGGCGCCCTTTTTGGCCTGGCGGCCACCTCGATCCTGGCCCTCCTGCCTTTGGTGGTTCGGGACGAGTTGAAAGGCGGGGCGCTTGGATATGGCATCCTGATGGCGGGTTTCGGCACCGGCGCCTTCTTCGCCGGCATGCTGAACACCCGTTTCAAACGGGTGATGTCGCAAGAACGGCTGGTCACCCTCGCTTGTCTCGCGAGTGCCGCCTGCACCTTCACGCTTGCCTTGGCGCCACCGCTGCCGGTCGCCGCGGCGGCCCTCGCTCTGGGCGGTGCCGGCTGGGTTACCTCTTGGTCCGGACTCAGCGTCAGCGTGCAGATGGCAAGTCCGCGCTGGATCGCCGGTCGCACCATCTCGATCTACTCGGCATTCACAAACGGTGGAATCGCGGCGGGGAGCTGGCTGTGGGGGATCGTTGCCGATCACTATTCGACGGTCGGGGCATTGGAGTGTTCCGCCGGCGCGCTGGTGCTGGTCGCCCTTGCGGGCTTCCTGTTCCCCGTCCATGAACGTCCGGAGGTCGATCTCGATCCTTTGGGAGAATTCAAGGCCCCGGCGATCCCTCCTGATCTGAAATTCAGAAGCGGCCCGATCGTCGTCAAGATCGAGTATCGGATTCCGCTCGAGAACGTCGAGACCTTTCTCATTCTGATGGCCCGCCGCCGGCAGGTGCAGCGACGGGTTGGGGCGCGCAACTGGTCGCTTCTGCGCGACCTGCAGGAGCCTGCGCATTGGACGGAGACTTTCCGAACGCCCACCTGGGCGGACTATCTTCGCCTCAATCAGCGACTGTCGGCCGAACATAAGGAATTGGAAGAACGCCTCCGGAAATTGCACGCTCCGGACGTCCCGCCGCATGTGCATCTTTCGATCGAGCGACCGACGGGTCCGGTGGGCAAATCCAACCAATCAGGGCCGCTTATCTCTCATCCTTAGAAGGCTGAAAACGGACCGCGCGGAACTACCGCTCTGGCGCCGGGGCGCTCGTCGGCTTGTAGGCGGCGAAAATCTTCTCGCCACGCCCGATGCCGTATCGGGAGACCTCCGGCTCGCAGGCGGTGTATTCGTCGAGCGCGAAACCGTACCGCCTGATCACGTCCCGGACGTTGGCGCCGTAGAGTCGCAGCCGGCCCGCGACGCCGTAATGCAGCAGGTGTTCGTCCGGCGTCTTCACGTTGGGGTCGAAATAGGTCGATGACCAGCCCTCGATGATCGCCATCATGATGAGCGCGACGCCGCCCGGCCGCAGGATGCGCATCAGCTCGCGCATGGCCCGCCCCTCATCGACATAGTCGATGACGTGGGAACAGATCACCACGTCGACGCTCTCATCGGGCAGATCGATCGCTTCGATGTTCAGCACCAGATCGGCCCGGCCGTAGATGAAATCGGCCGATCGGTATTGCTGCGATATGCTCTGCAGCCAATCGCGGAGCCCGGGCTCGGGCGCGAAATGCAGCACGCGCGATTTCTCCAGGAGACCGGGATGCCGATCGAACCAGTGCTTCAGGAGACGGCTGCGCTCCAGGGAATGGCACTGCTTGCATTCGCAGTCGAGACGCGGCACCCAGCCGGCGGCGCCGAACAAGCCGCGATAGCCGCAGATGTTGCATTCTCGCGGGAACGTCCCGTTCAGCCGGCGCAGCACTTGGAGCGCGTAGTGGATATGGCGCAGCCGCCAGAACAGCCCGGGCAGCGCCGTCTTGAATCTATTCCGGAAGCGCTGTCGCCGGCCCTCGTCGCCGGCGGTGCGTTTGCTGGACTCGCCGAAGCCTTTCGCCGCCGTCTTGTCGTTCATGCGCCCGGTGAAGTTCCCCGCAAAAGTGCGGAACTGCCTGCAACTTAAAAGCGATAGAAAGCTAGCTGAGCGATCCCAGGCAGGTCAACCGTCCGCGGCGGGAGGTTGTGACGGGAGCGAGCCTCGCCGGCGAGCTCTGGCGAAGATCGCGGCTGCCGATCGCCGCCTTGTCGGTGCAGCGGTGGATGGGGTGTTCAGGCCGCCGGCGATCGTCTCACCGGAAAAGTCGACGAGAGCGCAACCGGCCTGGGCCGCGCCATCCTCTGCTGAGCACCATTCACCCGCGCACTGAATTTCCTGCAAAACGCGCGGCGCCCGTATCTGGCATGCTCCGCTCACATGGAACGGCGCATCGCACCAAGCTGTTCCGCATTGGCAACCGGCGCTGCGCTGCGCGTCGGATCGGGTGAAATTGAAGACGAAGAGGCTATGCCATGAAACTCAACACGCGGACGTTCGCCATATCGCTCCTGTCCGGCGGTCTGCTCGCCCTCGGATCGAGCGTCGCGATCGCGCAGACGGTCAACAACATCGACAACACAACGCCGGGCATGGCTGGCCATGGCACCGGCTGCTCCAACTTCCTCGGCGGCTGCCGTCCGGCGGATGTCAGCACGTCGCACGGCGCCTATCAGCCGACCAATGACCTGGGGGCGGGCACGACGCCGAACTCCAGCATGAATTCCAGCAGCACGACGCCG
>DASZYM010000160.1:0-3433 GCA_035545355.1 Dongiaceae bacterium | reverse complement strand
CCCGACGAGGAGACCCAGCTCGTCGCCGAGCGTCAGCAGCTCATGCATCGCGAGCAGATCCTGGAAACGATCGAGGCCGCGCATGGCGAGCTCGCCGGCGAGCGTGGCGCCGATCGCGCGCTCGCCGCGGCTTCGCGGCGCCTGCAGCGCATGGTGGACAAAGCCGGCCCGGCGCTGGAGCCGGTCGTCGCGGCGATCGACCGCGCGGCCAACGAGCTCGCCGACGGCATCGCCGGTCTGCAGCGCATGGCCGCCGATCTCGACGCCGATCCCAAGCGCCTGGAAAAGCTCGACGACCGCCTGAACCTGCTGCGCGAGCTCGCGCGCAAGCATCGCGTCGCGGTGACGGCGCTGCCCGACCTGCTGGTGGATTTGAAGCGCCGCCTCGGCCTGATCGAGGGGCGGAGCGCCGATCTCGATACCCTGAAACAGGCCGAGCAGAAGACCGCGACCGCCTATCGCGACGCCGCGACCGTGCTCAGCCTCGCGCGCACCCGCGCCGCGAAGGCGATGGACAATGCGGTCAACAAGGAGCTGCCGCCGCTGAAGCTGGAAAAGGCGAGCTTCGTGACCCGCATCGAGAAGCTCGCCGAGGCCGAATGGGGCGAAGGCGGCTGGGACCGGGTGCTGTTCCAGGTCTCGACCAACCCCGGCGCGGCGCCCGGCCCGATCAACCGCATCGCGTCCGGCGGCGAGCTCGCGCGTTTCATGCTGGCGCTGAAGGTGACGCTCGCCGCCAACCAGCCGGTGCCGACCTTGGTGTTCGACGAGGTCGATGCCGGAATCGGCGGTGCGACGGCAGCGGCGGTCGGCGAGCGATTGAAGCGGCTGTCGAATAAGGTGCAGGTCCTGGTCATCACCCATTCCCCGCAGGTCGCGGCGCTCGCGCAGCATCACCTGCGCGTCGAGAAGCAGAGCCGGAAGGGCAAGACCGCGACCGCCGCGGTGCCGCTGGACGATGCGGCGCGCCGCGAGGAGATCGCGCGCATGCTCTCCGGCGCCGTGGTGACCGACGAGGCCCGCGCCGCCGCCGACAAGCTGCTGGTAGGGGCGGCGTAATGGTGCCTGCAAGGTCTCAGGCTGCCGTAAGACCCTCACCCCACCCTCTCCCTACGTGCGAGGGCTCTATACAGCGCGCGCGGAGCGCGCACATGATCCCCTTCCCCCGTAGGGGGAAGGCAGGGATGAGGGTCTTGACGCTGCCTGAGTCGGAGCAAGCATGAGCAAGCTCCCCAAACCCGTCACCGATCTCACCGAGGCGGAGGCCAAGAAAGAGCTCGCGCAGCTCGCGGCGGAGATCGAGCATCATCGCAAGCTCTACTACCAGAAAGACGCGCCGGAGATTTCCGATGCCGCCTTCGACGGCCTGGTCCAACGCAACGAGGCGATCGAGAAGCGTTTCCCCAAGCTGAAGCGCGAAGACTCGCCGACCGAGAAAGTGGGCGCGGCGCCCGCCGCCGGCTTCGCCAAGGTGCGGCATCTGGAGCCGATGCTCTCGCTCGACAACGCCTTCAGCCGCGAGGATGTCGAGGACTTCCTGGGCAAGGTGCGCCGCTTCCTCGGCCTCAAACCCGATGCGCCGGTGCCGCTGGCGCTCGAACCGAAGATGGACGGCCTCTCCGCCAATCTGCGCTATGAGGACGGCAAGCTGGCCCTGGGCGCCACCCGCGGCGACGGCGCCATCGGCGAGGACATCACCCAGAACCTGATGCAGATCGCCGACGTGCCGCATCAGCTCAAGGGCAAGGCGCCGAAGCTGGTCGAGATTCGCGGCGAAGTCTTCATGACCAAGGACGGTTTCCTGAAGATGAACGCCGCGCGGGAGAAGGAGGGCGAGCAGCCTTTCATGAACCCGCGCAACGCCGCGGCGGGCTCGGTGCGCCAGATGGACCCCCGGATCACCAAGGCGCGGCCCTTGCGCTTCTTCGCCTATGCCTTCGGCGCGGCGGAGGGCTTCGATTGGCCGGAGACCCACAGCGATCTCCTGAAGCAGCTCAAGAGCTGGGGCTTCGCCACCAACCCGAGGAACACCAAGGCCGACGACATCGACGGCGTCATGAAATTCTATGACGGCATGCAGATGGAGCGCGCCGATCTCGACTACGATATCGACGGCGTGGTCTACAAGGTCAACAACCTGAAGCTGCAGGAGCGTCTGGGCTTCGTCGGCCGCGCGCCGCGCTGGGCGATCGCGCATAAATTCGCCGCCGAGCGCGCGATCACCACGCTCAACGAGATCTTCGTCTCGGTCGGCCGTACCGGCCAGTTGACGCCGGTCGCCTTCCTGGAGCCGGTCAATGTCGGCGGCGTCATGGTCTCCCGTGCCTCGTTGCACAACGAGGACGAGATCGCCCGCAAGGACATCCGCGAAGGCGACAAGGTTGTGGTGCAGCGTGCCGGCGACGTGATCCCGCAGATCGTCGAGGTGGTGGACGCCGACCGCAAGGGCCGCGGCAAGCCGTTCAAGATGCCGGAGCGCTGCCCGGTCTGCGGCAGCCACGCGATCCGCGAGGAAGGCGAGGTCGCGCGGCGCTGCATCGGCGGCCTGATCTGCGCCAACCAGGCGGTGGAGCGGCTGCGGCACTTCGTCGGCCGCGGCACCTTCGACATCGACGGCTTCGGCGACAAGACGATCCGCGAGTTCTGGGAACTGGGCTGGGTGAAATCGCCCGCCGACATCTTCAAGCTGGAGCGGCACCGCAAGGCGCTGCTGGAACGCGAGGGCTGGGGCGAGGCCTCGGTGCAGAAGCTCCTGGACGCGATCGAAGCCAGGCGCAGCATCGCGCTCGACCGCTTCATCTATGCACTCGGCATCCCGCAGGTCGGCGAGGTGACCGCGCGGCTGATGGCCAAGCACTATCACAGCCTCGATGCCTGGCGGAAGGCGATGATCGACGCCGGCACGATCGGCAGCCAGGCGCGCCAGGACCTCGACGAGATCAACGGCATCGGGCCCTCGGTGGTCGATGACCTGACCGGCTTCTTCGCCGAGAAGCGCAATCTGGAAGTGCTCGACGACCTCGAGAAGGAGGTCACGGTCGAGGATTTCGTGCAGACCGTCGCGGCCGACAGCGCCGTCGCCGGCAAGACCGTGGTCTTCACCGGCACGCTCGAGAAGATGACCCGCAACGAGGCCAAGGCCCGCGCCGAGTCACTGGGCGCCAAGGTCGGCGGCTCGGTCTCGTCCAAGACCGACTATCTGGTCGTCGGCGCCGATGCCGGCTCCAAGGCGAGGAAGGCCGCCGAGCTCGGCGTCAAGACGCTGACCGAAGACGAATGGCTGGCAATGATCGGCGAGGGCTAGCCTGCGCTTTCGCCTGATCGGCCTCAGGCTACGGCAAGACCCTCACCCCTACCCTCTCCCTACGGGCGAGGGAGTTCGGCCGAGTGCGTGGAGATATCCAGTCAGATGGAATTGCCGGACTATCGCAAG
>DASZYM010000159.1:0-9942 GCA_035545355.1 Dongiaceae bacterium | reverse complement strand
TGAAGAAGGGGCGGATCGTGCGCGAATTCGCCGGCGAGACGATCAGCAAGGACCGGCTGCTCGAGGCCGCGTGAGACGAGCGTATCGGTGAGGAGCGTCATTCCATGAGCATGCCGGCCCAGGCTTCCGCCAAGCGTCCCGCTTCGATCGGCGGCTTCATGCGCAGCCAGATGCGCAACATCGCGCCCTTCGCGACCCTGATCGCGCTCCTGGTCTTCTTCACCTTCGCCAGCCCGACCTTCGCGACGGTCGACAATGCCGAGAACATCCTGGTGCAGATCTCGGTCACAGGCGTGATGGCGGTCGGCCTGACCTTCGTCATCCTCTGCGCCGAGATCGATCTTTCCTTCGCCGCGATCGCCAATGCGACC
The DNA here is from genome assembly GCA_035545355.1 of Dongiaceae bacterium. Classification (GTDB taxonomy): domain Bacteria; phylum Pseudomonadota; class Alphaproteobacteria; order Dongiales; family Dongiaceae; genus Dongia. Next base: position 9,571 of record DASZYM010000159.1, on the reverse strand, counting down.
GGCATCGCCGCGGCCTATTTCACCTCCCAGGCCGATTATGTGAACGTCGCCAACGTCGTCCTGCCGGGCTGGCTGGCGGTGGTCTGCGCCTTCGCCATCTGCGGCGTGCTCGGCCTGGTCAACGCCTTCGGCATGACCAAGATCGGCATACCGTCCTTCATCATGACCCTGGCCATGATGCAGATCGCCGCCGGCATCTGCGCGCTGCTGGTGCGCGGCCAGATCCTCTATGCCGTGCCGCCGATCGTCAGCACCTTGGGCGCCGATTCGATCCACGGCATTCCCTGGATCGTGCTGGTGCTGATCCTGTTCCTCGCGGTCGGCCATATCGTGCTGACCTATACGCGGTTCGGCCGCTACGTCTACATGGTGGGCGGCAACCGCGAGGCGGCGGAATATTCCGGCGTCAACGTGAAGCGCATCCTGGGCGCGGTGATGGTGATCTCGGCGGTCTGCGGCGGCGTCGGCGGCATGCTCGGCGTCGCGCATTTCGGCAGCGCGCAGCAGAACGAGTTCGACGGCTATCTCCTGGATTCGATCGCCGCCGTGGTGGTCGGCGGCACCAGCCTGTTCGGCGGGCGCGGCGGGATCGGCAACACGATCATCGGCCTCTTCGTGCTCGGCGTATTGAACAACGGCCTCGACCATGTGCAGATCGACAGTTTCCTGAAGATCCTGATCCGCGGCCTGATCCTGCTCATCGCGCTGATCATCAACGTCTATGCGCAGAACCTGCGGTCGTCGCAGGCGGCGGCCGGCACCGGCTCGGAATGACCGCTCAGGCCGTGCGGCGCGGCAGGCGGACGGCAACGAGGAGACCGGTGCTGCCCGGCGCATCGGCCAGCGCGATCGAGCCGCCGCTGCGCTCCACGATCTCCAGCGCGATGGCGAGCCCCAGGCCGCTGCCTTCGGCCTCGGTGCCGAGCACGCGGTAGAACCGCTCGAACACGCGCTCCCGCTCGGCCGCGGGAATGCCCGGCCCGTTATCCCGCACCGTCAGCAGCCACATCTCCGCGGCCGCCTCGATGCCGACCGTGACCACGCCGCCGCGCTGGGTATAGCGCAGGGCATTGTCCACCAGGTTGACCACCAGCTCGTGCAGCATGGTGGCATCGCCCAAGGTCTCCGCTTCCTGGACCTTGGGGTCGAATCCGAGATCCATGTCGCGGGAGAGGGCGTGGCCGACCTGGGATTCCAGGGCGCGGCGCGCGACCGCGACCAGGTCGACCGGCTCGCTGCGATGGGCGCGGCCGTCCGGCTCGACATTGGAAAGGGTCAGGAGCTGGTTGGCGAGCCGCGCCATGTCGCGGGCATTGCCGTGGATCGCCTCCAGGGTCTCGTCCTTCTCGGCCGGATTGCGCGAGCGGATCGCATAGGCCGCCTGGGTCGCGAGGATGGTCAGCGGGGTGCGGAGCTGGTGCGCCGCATTGGCGATGAAGCGGCGCTGCGCCTCGATCTGGCTGCGCAGCCGCTCGACATACTGGTTGAGCGCCGCGACCAGCGGCCGGATCTCCGATTGCAGCGCCGCGCCGGAGAACGGGCGGAGCTCGTCGGGGGCCCGCTCCAGCACGTCGTCGCGCAGTCGCAGCAGCGGCTTCAGCCCACGGCCGAGCCCGAACCAGACGAAGATCGCGACGATCGCCACCAGCAACCCCTGCTGCAGCAGGCTGTGGGTCCAGAGATCGGAGGCCATGTGGTTGCGCGCGGTCGTCGTCTCGCCCACCACGATGAGCGCCGATTCATCGCCGCTGCCGCCGAGCAGCGGCTGTCGGATCGCCACCAGCCGGAGCCCGTCGTTGCGATAGTCGCCGTCGTAGAAGACCGACATCAGCGCCGGCACGTCCCCGCCCGGGAGCGGCAGGTCGCTGTTGCCGGCGATCAGGATGCCGCCGGAGGCGCCGCTGCGCCGGTCGATGCGGTAATAGACCCGGTCGTGATAGCCGGTCTCGAACATCTCCAGCGCCGCCGGCGGTATGGTGACATCGACGGAAGCGCCGTTGATCTGGATCCGCTCGGCGATGCTGCGCGCCGAGGCGAGCAGGGTACGGTCGGTGACGATCCCGGCAGTGTCCTGCGCGTTGCGATAGGTGACCCAGGTATTGGCCAGCACCGCGCCGGCGAGCGGGATCAGCAGCCAGAGCAGAAGCTGGACGCGCAGGCTCCTAGACGGCATCGCTCCGCCGCAACACGTAGCCGAGGCCGCGCATGGTGACGATGCCGATGTCGCTGGCCTCCAGTTTCTTGCGCACGCGGTGCACGTAGATCTCGATTGCGTTCGGGCTGGTATCCTCGTCGAAGCCGAACACCGCCTGGGCGAGCGCCTGCTTGCCGACCGGCCGGTCGAGCCGCGAGATCAGCATCTCCAGCACCGCGCGCTCGCGCGGCGTCAGCGCCAGCTCCTCGCCTTTCAGGGTGAAGCGCCGGCTGTTGCTGTCGAAGGCGAGGCTGCCGAACTCGACCAGCGGCGATTTCTGCTGATGGGCGCGGCGGAGCTGCGCCCGCACCCGCGCCTCCAGCTCGTGGATGTCGAACGGCTTGGCGAGGTAGTCGTCGGCGCCGCTGTCGAGCCCGGTCACCCGGCTGGCGATCGAGTTGTCGGCCGTCAGGATGAGGACCGGGACGTTGTCGCCGCGGCCGCGCAGCCGGCGCAGCACCTCGATCCCGTCGATCTTCGGGATCGAGAGGTCCAGGATCACCATGGAATATTCCTGCGACTTCAACGCGTAATCGGCGTCGTCGCCGTCATGGACGCAGTCGACGGCGTAGTTCTCGCGCCGCAGGGTCTTGGCCAGCCAGTTCGACAGCTGCCGGCTGTCTTCGACGAGAAGGATGCGCATGGCGTTATGCGAGCAAACAATGCGGGCCTTGTCGAGCCCGGATGAGCCGCAATCTAGGCCATCCGGCGCGCGATTTCATGGGCCTTGCCCCGAATTTCCGGGCTTGCGCAATTGAAAGCGCATCGAAAGCCCGCTCGCCTTAGCGTCCTTGCGCGTGCTTGTGTCTGCCGTTTCCGGGAACCACCGGGGGAACGACCGGCGCGCCCGCCCGTTGGCGATCAACGCCACCGGCGGCAAGCACTTTGGGAGGATACATCATGTCGAGATCGCCGATTTTCCGGACTGTGCTTCTCTGCGGCACCGCCTTCGGCCTGTCGCTGGCTTCGGCCGGCGGCGCGCTGGCGGACAAGATCACCATCATGGTGGGCGGCATCGAGAAGCAGATCTACCTGCCCGCGATGCTCACGCAGCAGCTCGGCTATTTCAAGGACGAAGGCCTGGACGTCGAGCTCATGAGCGAGCCGGCCGGCGTCGATGCCGAGAACGAGATGCTGGCGGGCGCGGTGCAGGGCGTCGTCGGCTTCTACGACCACACGATCGATCTGCAGGCCAAGGGCAAGTTCGTCGAATCCGTGGTGCAGTTCAGCCGCGCGCCCGGCGAGGTCGAGATGGTCGCCGCCAAGCAGGCCGACGCGATCAAGTCGCCCGCCGATTTCAAGGGCAAGACCCTCGGCGTCACCGGGCTCGGCTCCTCCACCAACTTCCTCACCCAGTACCTCGCGGTGAAGAACGGCGTGAAGGTCAGCGAGATCGTCTCGGTGCCGGTCGGCGCCGGCAACACCTTCATCGCCGCGATCCAGCAGGGCAAGATCGACGCCGGCATGACCACCGAGCCGACCATCTCGCAGCTCCTGAAGACCGGCGACGCCAAGATCCTGATCGACATGCGTTCGCAGGAGAAGACCAAGGAGGCGCTCGGCGGCACCTATCCGGCCGCTTCGCTCTACATGCCCTCGGCCTGGGTCGAGGCGCATAAGGAGGACGTGCAGAAGCTCGCCAACGCCTTCGTCAAGACGATGAAGTTCATCGCCACCCATAGCGGCGCGGAGATCGCCGCCAAGATGCCGAAGGACTATTATGTCGGCGACCCGAAGATGTATATCGACGCGCTCGACAACGGCAAGGAGATGTTCACCCCCGACGGCGTGATGCCCGAGGACGGCCCGCCGACCGTGCTGAAGGTGCTCTCGACCTTCGACAAGAACGTCATGGGCAAGGACATCGACCTCTCCAAGACCTACACCACCGAGTTCGTGAAGGCGGCGCAGACCGCGGCGCAATAGGCCATGGTCTCGGTCATGAACCCGATCGCCGCGGCGACGCCCGAGCCGTCGCGCGACGGCGGCGCGGCGGCGATCGAGCTCCGGGACGTCCAGCGCCGCTTCGTGACGCCGGACGGCCGGGCCTTGACGGCGCTCCGCTCGTTCAACCTCACGGTCCGGCGCGGCGAGTTCTGCGCCGTCGTCGGACCGACCGGCTGCGGCAAGTCCACGACCCTGACCCTGATCGCCGGCCTCGCCACGCCGACCGCCGGCGAGGTCCGGATCATGGGCAAGCCGGTCACCGGCATCGATCCCCGGGTCGGCTTCGTCTTCCAGCAGGACGCGGTCTTTCCCTGGAAGACGGTGATCGACAATGTCGTCGCCGGGCCGCTCTACCGCGGCAAGCCGCGCGCCGCGGCCTATGCGACGGCGCGCGACTGGGTGAAGCGGGTCGGCCTCGCCGGCTTCGAGAACCATTATCCGCACCAGCTCTCCGGCGGCATGCGCAAGCGGGTGGCGCTGGCCCAGACCTTCATCAACGAGCCGGAAATCCTGCTGATGGACGAGCCGTTCAGCGCGCTCGACGTGCAGACCCGGGTGCTGATGCAGGACGAATTGCTGAAGCTCTGGTCGGCGCATTCGGCTTCGGTCGTGTTCGTGACCCACGATCTCGAAGAGGCGATCGCGCTGGCCGACCGGGTCTTCGTGCTGACCGCCGGCCCGGCGACGGTGAAGTCGGTCTATGACATCGACCTGCCGCGGCCGCGGGTCACCGCGGAGATCCGCTACGACCCCAAGTTCACGGAAATCTCCAAGCTGATCTGGAACGACCTCCGGGACGAGGTCCTGGTCAGCTATCAGCGCGCCCAGCGCGGAGGGTGACATGACGCAGGCCGGTATCGAGCTGCAGCCGCGCAACGCGGCACCCTCCGAGGAGGAGATCGCGCAGGCCGCGCGCCGCGCGCTGCAGCGCCGCCGCGTGCTGGTCAACGTGCTGCGCGTCGGCTTCCTGGTCGTGGTGCTCGGCGGCTGGGAGCTGGCGGCGCGGCTGGGCTGGATCGATCCCTTCTTCTTCGCCATGCCCTCGACGATCGCGGCGCAGATCTGGGACTGGATGGTCGAAGGGACTTCGCAGGGCCCCCTCTGGGTGCAGGTCGCGGTGACGATGGAGGAGACCATCATCGGCTTCCTCATCGGCGCGGTGCTCGGCATCATCGCCGGGCTGCTGCTGGGGCGCGACCGGCTGCTGGCCGACGTCTTCAGCATCTACATCAAGATCGCCAATTCGGTGCCGCGCGTCGTCCTGGGCTCGATCTTCATCATCGCGCTCGGCCTCGGCATGGCGTCGAAAGTGGCGCTGGCGGTGGTCATGGTGTTCTTCGTCGTCTTCGGCAACGCCTTCCAGGGCGTGCGCGAGGCCGACCGCAACCTGATCGCCAATGCCCGCATCCTCGGCGCCTCGAAGCGCCAGCTCATGTCCTCGGTCGTGATCCCGTCGGCGCTGAGCTGGATCCTCGCCAGCCTGCATGTCAGCTTCGGCTTCGCCTTGGTCGGCGCCGTGGTCGGCGAGTTCCTCGGCTCCCGCCAGGGACTGGGCCTGCTGATCGCGACCGCCCAGGGCACGTTCAACGCCGCCGGCGTCTTCGCGGCGATGATCGTGCTGGCGGTCGTCGCCCTCATCGCCGAGGGCCTGATCAGCCTGCTCGAACGGCACCTGGTGAAGTGGCGCCCGGCGGCCCTCGCCGAAGGCGCGCTTTAGTCCAGCGCTATTTGTCGAAGGTCGTGAGCTTGGCGCCGTCATCGGCGACGAAGATCGCGAGCAGCGAAGCCGGCTCGGTCGCGCTCGCATTCTCGCTGATCAGATGCTCGCTTCCCGGCGGCTCGAAGAAGGATTCGCCGGCGTGGTACACCTTCGCCGGCCCGGTCGCCGAGTTCTGCGAGCGGATGGCGCCGCTCAGCACATAGGCATAGACGCTGCCGGCGTGATGGTGCGCCTGCGACTTGCCGCCCGGCGCGTAGTTCACCACGATCGCGGTCAGGCTCTTCCCCGGCACGTTGGGCAGCGCGCCCGTGAAGACCGGCCGCACCTGGTCGCCGTCGGCCCGGGCGGCGACCACGGCGCCCAGCGCCACCGCCGCGCCGATCGCCAGCACCGCGACGATCCGCGCGCGCGAGATGCTTTCCTGGATGATGTTCATGTGAATCTCCCGTTTTCGAGTATCCGCTCCCTCACATCTTTTTCTTAGCCTCCCCCGTCTTCGCGGGAGGTTGGTGGGGGAACCCCGCAATGACTGCCGGAGCCGGAGCTAATGCCCCGATCCGTCTACGCCGCCGCCTTCTTCACCGGATGCTGCGAGCGGAAGCCGATGGCGATCCGGTTCCAGGTATTGATCAGGCCGATCAGCGCCGTGAGGTTCACGGTCTCGGTCTCGCCGAAATGCTTGCGCACCTCCTCATAGACGTCGTCCGGCGCATGGGTCTCGCTGACCAGGGTCAGCGCCTCGGTCCAGGCGAGCGCCGCGCGCTCCTTGTCGGTGTAGAGCGGCGATTCGCGCCAGGCGTTCAGCAGGTAGAGCCGCTCCTCGGTCTCGCCATGGGCGCGGGCGTCGTGGGTATGCATATGGATGCAGAAGGCGCAGCCGTTGATCTGCGAGGCGCGGGTCTTCACCAGCTCGATCAGCGAAGGCTCGAGCCCGCTCTCGACCACCGTCGTCTCGAGCGCCTCGACGGCCTTCATGACGTCGGGCGAGGCCTTGTACGGATTCAAGCGGGCTTTCATGACGCATTTCCTTCGGTGCGTGGGTGCTGGGGGCGGACCGCAGTCTGCACCAGAATGATGGCGATGCCGAGGGGGCAGCCCGCTTTCCTGCGCGCTTTCGCCAAAGCGCGCGGGTTTCCGCAAATCCGCGGTCGGGCCGTGCGGTCTGAGCGTCAGTCCCGTCCGGCCGGCAGCAGGGCGCTCAGGACCTGCTTGGCGGCGCCTTTGATCACGCCGCCTTCGTCCGGATCGCCGGCCAGCAGCGACGAGGCGAGCTTCTTCGCTTCGTCCAATGTGATGTGCGGCGGCAGCGGCGGGACTTCCGGATCGGTCTTCACCTCCAGCACGACCGGCCGATCCTCCGCCAGCGCGATGTTCCAGGCCGAGGCGAGCTGGTCCGGGTTGTCGACATAGATGCCGCGGAAGCCGAGCAGTTCGCCGAACCGGTGATAGGGGAAGTTCGGGATCTGCTGCGAGGCGTCGAATTTCGGATCGCCGTTCATGACGCGCTGCTCCCAGGTGACCTGGTTCAGGTCCTCGTTGTTGAAGACGCAGACGATCCAGGTCTTGTTCGGCCAGTCGCGCCAGTATTTCTGCACGGTGATCAGCTCGGCCATGTTGTTCATCTGCATCGCGCCGTCGCCGACCAGGGCGATCACCGGCCGGTCCGGATGGGCGAACTTGGCGGCGATGGCATAGGGCACCGCGGCGCCCATCGAGGCGAGGCCGCCCGAGAGCGAGCACATCATGCCCGGCCGGATCTTCAGGTCGCGGGCATACCAGTTGGCGCAGGAGCCGGAATCGCTGGTGACGATCGCCCGCTCGGGCAGGCGCGGTGAGAGCTCCCAGACCACGCGCTGCGGATTGACCGGGTTGGCATCGACCTTCGCGCGCTCCTCCAGCGTCTTCCACCACGCCGCGACATTCTGCTCGACGCTCTTGCGCCAGCTCCGGTCGGCCTTGGCCTCGAGCTTCGGCAGCAGGAGACGCAGCGTCTCCGCGGCGTCGCCGACCAGGTTGACCTCCATCGGATAGCGCAGGCTCAGCATGTCGGGCTTCAGGTCGATCTGCACGCCGCGCGCCTGGCCTTCCTTCGGCAGGAACTCGGAATAGGGGAAGCCGGAGCCGATCATCAGGAAGGTGTCGCATTCGGTCATCATCTGGTAGCTCGGCTTGGTGCCGAGCAGGCCGATCGAGCCGGTCACCCAGGGCAGGTCGTCCGGCAGCACCGCCTTGCCCAGCAGCGCCTTGGCGACACCGGCGCCGAGCGTCTCGGCGATCGCGCCGACCTCGGCGCTCGCGCGCAGGGCGCCGGCGCCCGCCAGGATCGCGACCTTGCTGCCGGCATTCAGCACCTCGGCGGCGCGGTCCAGCTCGGCCTCCGGCGGCACCACCTTCGGCGCCACATAGCCGACGCCGGAATGCAGCGTGCCGTGCTTGCGCGGCGGCGCCTGATAGGGCAGCTCCTGCAGGTCGTTCGGCAGCACGATCGCGGTCACTCGCCGCTCGCCGAGCGCGATGCGGATGGCGCGATCGAGCAGATGCCGGACCTGCCCCGGCGCGGAAGCCTGCTGCACGAAGGCGCCGGCCACGTCCTTGAACATCGCCGGCAGATCGACTTCCTGCTGATAGTGTCCGCCCAGCGCCGTGCGCGCCTGCTGGCCGGCAATGGCGAGGACCGGCATGTGATCCAGGCGCGCATCGTAAAGCCCGGTGATCAGATGCGAGGCGCCGGGTCCCGAGGTCGCGATACACACCCCGAGCTCGCCGGTGAATTTCGCATAGGCCGAGGCCATGAAGGCCGCCATCTCCTCATGCCGCGCCTGGATGAACTCGATTCGGGTCTCCGCCTTCTCGCTGGCGCGGTTGAGTGCGCCGAACACGCCGTTGATGCCGTCGCCGGGATAGCCGAAGATCTTCCGCACACCCCAGGCATGCAGGCGCTCGACCACGAAATCGCTGACGGTCATGGACATGGGAGGGCTCGCAACGGATACCGATGCGGGCTCAATCGGTGCAGACCGCCGCGGTTCCGCGCTTCCCTTAGCCTCCCTCGTCTCCGGGGGAGGTTGGTGGGGGAACCCCGCAATGATTGCCCACCGCGGGCGGGCGCTTCACTCCACGTCGGTCAGCGACAGATAGGTTTCCGGCCGGCGGTCGCGGAAGAACTGCCAGGTATCGCGGGTCTTCCTGATGAGGTCGAAATCCATGTCATGGACCAGCAGCTCGTCCCGGTCGCGGCTGGCGATCGCCTCGATCACGCCGCGCGGGTTGACGAAATAGCTCTGGCCGTAGAATTCGCCGATATTCCACGGCGCTTCCTTGCCGACCCGGTTGATCGCGCCGATATAGACGCCGTTCGCCACCGCCGAGGCCGGCTGCTCCAGCTTCCAGAGATGTTCGGACAATCCGGCGACCGTCGCCGACGGATTGACGATGTATTCCGCGCCGTGCAGCGCCAGCGCGCGCCAGCCTTCGGGGAAGTGGCGGTCGTAGCAGATATAGACGCCGAGCTTGCAATAGCGGGTCTTGAACACCGGATAGCCGGAATTGCCCGGCTTGAAGAAGAACTTCTCCCAGAAGCCCGCGACCTGCGGGATATGCGTCTTGCGGCACTTGCCGAGATAGGAGCCGTCGGCATCGATCACGGCGGCCGTGTTGTAATAGACCCCGGTCATCGCCTCCTCGTAGATCGGCACGACGATGACCATCTG
>DASZYM010000158.1:0-3326 GCA_035545355.1 Dongiaceae bacterium | reverse complement strand
TGAATCCGAGATCAGCGCCGCGTAGTTGAGCTCGGACTTCTTGCCGGCCAGCACCTGCTTCGCGCGCTCGAAATCGCCCTTGGAGACGGTGAAGGTCATGTCGGTGTTCTTGCCGTCCTCCGACACGTTCTGGACGATCATGTCCACGTTGATGTTCGCGTCCGACAGCGGCCCGAAGATCCCGGCGGCGACGCCCGGCCGGTCGGGCACCTTCATCAGCGTGATCTTCGCCTCGTCACGGCTATAGGCGATCCCGCTGACCAGTTCCTGTTCCATGATCTCGTCCTCATTGACCATCAGCGTGCCGGGCTTGTCCTCGAAGCTGGAGAGGACCTGCACGCGGACGCCGTGCTTCATCGCCATCTCGACCGAGCGGATCTGCAGGACCTTGGCGCCGAGCGACGCCATCTCGAGCATTTCCTCGTAGGTGACCTTGTCGAGCTTGCGGGCCTTGGCGACGATCCGCGGATCGGTCGTGTAGACGCCGTCCACGTCGGTGAAGATGTCGCAGCGATCGGCCTGCAGCGCGGCCGCCAGCGCCACCGCCGACGTATCCGAGCCGCCGCGGCCCAAAGTCGTCACCCGGTTGTCCGGACCGATGCCCTGGAAGCCGGCGACCACCGGGACCTGGCCCTGCGCGAAACGGTGGTCGAGATCGGCCCGCTGGATATCCATGATGCGCGCCTTGCCATGGGCATCGTTGGTGACGATGGGAATCTGCCAGCCCATCCAGGAGCGCGCGTTGACGCCGCGGGCCTGCAGCGCGATCGCGGTCAGGCCCGCGGTGATCTGCTCGCCGGCCGCGACCACGGCATCGTATTCCCGCGCGTCGTGCATCGGCGAAAGCTCGCTGCACCACGCCACGAGCTGGTTGGTATGGCCCGACATGGCGGAGACGACGACCGCGACCTCGTGCCCGGCATCGACCTCGCGCTTGACCCGGTCGGCGACGGCGTTGATGCGCTCGATATTGGCGACCGAGGTGCCGCCGAATTTCATCACGATCCGGGTCTTGGCGCCGGTTGCGGGTTGGGCGCCTGCCCCCGCACCGATCCGGACCCCAGGCTGAGCCATTGCGAAAAACCCCTTCACGAAGCCGCACCGCCCCTCGATCCGACGGCCGCCTCGCCCGGAATCTTGCCCTAGAATCAAAGGGGGGAAATGGATTGTTTTGCCAGCGGCGCGTATCCATACTGATTCGATGACAGCGAAGCAAGCGGCGAGGCTGCTTGGCGCTGATTTTTCAACCATTTGGCAGCCTGCCATGGACCCTCTCCAGACCCCGGCCCCAGGGTCGTCGACCGACCCGTCCCACGGCGCCGCGCGCAGCACGGTGGACCATGCCGAGATCGCCAAGTTCGAGGCCATGGCGGAGGCCTGGTGGGATCCGACCGGCAAGTTCCGGCCGCTGCACCGGTTGAACCCGGTCCGCGTCCAGTTCATCCGCGACCGTCTGGCGCAGGCCCTCGGGCGAAACCCCAACGAGCCGCAGCCGCTGCGCGGACTCTCGGTGCTCGACATCGGCTGCGGCGGCGGCTTGCTGGCCGAGCCGCTCGCCCGTCTCGGCGCGACCGTCACCGGCATCGATGCCGCCGAGCGCAACATCGCGATCGCCCGCGACCATGCCGAGAAGGTCGGGGTCAAGGTGACCTACCTCCCCTGCACCGCCGAGGACCTCGCCGCCCAGGGTGAACCGGGGGGCGGAAAGTTCGACGCCGTGCTGGCGATGGAGATCGTCGAGCATGTCGCCGACCTCGACAGCTTCGTCGGCTCCTGCGCCGAGCTCCTGAAGCCGAACGGCACGCTCTTCGTCGCGACGCTCAATCGCACGGTGAAGTCCTTCGCCATGGCGATCGTCGGCGCGGAATACGTCCTGCGCTGGCTGCCGCGCGGCACCCATGACTGGAAGCGATTCCTGCGGCCGTCGGAACTGGCGCAGCACCTGCGCGCCCGCGGTCTGGTCCTGCGCGAGCTGGCCGGCGTCACCTATCATCCGTTCGACGATTCATTCGCGCTGGGGCGCGACTGCTCGGTCAACTATCTGGCAGTCGCCGGTCGCGCGAAACCGCAATGAACCCGACACCGAGTCGACGCGACGAGTCGATCCGCAGGGTCGGCTTTGAAAAGCCGTAATATTCCTGTGAGAACGTTGCGTCCCGGAACCGGCGCGGTTATGTCTGGTTTGGGGAGAGAGCCCGAGTCGCAGGAGGTCGTCGCGATGAGTCCGATGAAGCGCCCCATTGGCCCCAAGGTCACCCGGCGGGCTGTGATCCTTTCTCTGGCGCTGGGGCCGGCCGTGACCGCGGCGGTGCCCGCTTTCGCGCTGACCGACCAGCAGGAGCTGGTCGATGAATCGCGCATCACCTTCGACAAGCTGATCACCTCGGTCGAGTTCGGCGAGCTGCCGGGCTATATCAAGCGTGCCAAGGCGATCATGATCTTCCCGGACATCTTCAAGGCCGGCTTCGTGATCGGCGGCCAGGGCGGCACCGGCCTGCTGCTGGTGCGCGATGCGGCGAAGGGCTGGAGCAATCCCGCCTTCTACACCTTGGCCGAAGGCAGCGTCGGCCTGCAGATCGGCGGCCAGTCTTCCGAGACGATCTTCACCATCATGAGCCAGAAGGCGCTGGACGCCATCCTGGACAACCAGATGAAGTTCGGCGGCGACATGTCGATCGCGGTCGGGCCGATCGGCAAGGGCATCGGCGGCAACACCACGACCAATCTCTCGGCCGACGTCTATACTTTCGCCAAGACCAGCGGCCTGTTCGGCGGTGTCGCCTTCAACGGCGCGGGCATCATCAAGAACGACGACTACAACCACGCCTATTACGGCCCCGACGCGACGCCCTATGCGATCGTGATCGAGCGCAAGTTCACCAATCCCAACACCAAGACCCTGCTGAACAGCCTGGCGCCCTACTGAGCCTGCCTCAGGCGCGGATCTCCTGGCGCTGGAACGCCACATAGGCGGCGGCGAACAGCAGGATCGCCGCGGCGATCAGCCCGGCGATCTGCGGCCAGACCAGGAGCAGGCTCTGCCCGAGCGGCAGCGGCGCTCCCATCAGCGCGCCTTCGACCTGGCTCTCGTAGATCAGGCCGAGCGTGCGGGTCGCGGGATGCAGGATCGCGGTCGCGGCCTCGCCGAACAGCGTCGCGGGTGAGACGCGCGCGATGATGCTTTCCATCGCGATCTCATGCGGATCGGGCAGGCCCAGCACGATCGAGGCCGGGTCCGGCGTGACGATCGCCCGGGCGATGAACGGTGCCACGATCGGCCAGAGCACGCCCAGCAGCATCCAGAGCCCCAGCGCGCAGAGCGCCGA
>DASZYM010000157.1:0-12400 GCA_035545355.1 Dongiaceae bacterium | reverse complement strand
GAGCGAGATGCGCTCCTTCTCGACATCGACGTCGAGCAGCTTCACCTTCACGACATCGCCCTTCTTGTAGTCCTGCACCGCTTCCTCGCCCGGGCGCTCCCAGTCGAGGTCGGAGAGATGGACCATGCCGTCGATCTCCGGGGTGAGGCCGACGAACAGGCCGAACTCGGTGATGTTCTTCACCTCGCCCTCGAGCTCGCTGCCGACCGGATGCTTATCGAGGAAGCCGGCCCACGGATTCTCCATGCACTGCTTGAGGCCGAGCGAAATGCGGCGCTTCACCGGATCGACATCCAGCACCATCACTTCCACTTCCTGCGAGGTGGAGACGATCTTGCCCGGATGGACGTTCTTCTTGGTCCAGCTCATCTCGGAGACGTGCACCAGGCCTTCGATGCCCGGCTCCAGCTCCACGAAGGCGCCGTAATCGGTGATGTTGGTGACGCGGCCCTTGAAGCGCGCGCCCACCGGATACTTCGCCTGCACGCCCTCCCAGGGATCCGCCTCGAGCTGCTTCATGCCCAGCGAGATACGCTGGGTCTCGGGATTGAAGCGCACGACCTGGACGTTGACGGTCTGACCGATATGGAGCGCTTCCGACGGATGGTTGATGCGGCGCCACGCGATGTCGGTGACGTGCAGCAGGCCATCGACGCCGCCGAGATCGACGAACGCACCGTAATCGGTGATGTTCTTGACGACGCCCTGGAGCACCTGGCCTTCCTTGAGGTTGGCGACCAGCTCGTTGCGGGCCTCGGCGCGGCTCTCCTCGAGCACGGCGCGGCGGGAGACCACGATGTTGCCGCGGGCGCGGTCCATCTTCAGGATCTGGAACGGCTGCGGCGTGCCCATCAGCGGGCCGACATCGCGCACCGGGCGGATATCGACCTGGGAGCCCGGCAGGAACGCCACGGCGCCGTTGAGATCGACGGTGAAGCCGCCCTTCACCCGGCCGAAGATCACGCCGGTGACGCGCTGGTTGTCCTTGAACTGCTTCTCGAGTTGGGTCCAGGCCTCCTCGCGGCGGGCCTTGTCACGGGAGAGGACGGCCTCGCCGTTCTTGTCTTCCATGCGCTCGAGATAGACCTCGACGACGTCGCCGGCCTTGAGCTCGGGCTTCTGGCCCGGCTGCGCGAACTCCTTCAGCGCGACGCGGCCCTCGGACTTGAGGCCGACATCGACCAGCGCGAACTCGCCGTCGATCGAGACGACGGTGCCGGAGAGAACGCTGCCTTCGAGCCCCTGGGCGGCGCCCAAGGTTTCCTCGAGCAGGGCGGCGAAGCTGTCGCCCTGGGTCTTTTCCTTGCTGACGCGGGCGGCTGCAGATTTAGCCATGTGGTTTCAGTTCCTTTCGTTCATTTCAGGCCAGCCGGTTGTCTCCGGCGGTCTAAGGGTGAAGCACGTGAATGCGACCAGGGCGCGTGGAATACGCGCCGGAGCCGGTTCAGTTCCGTAGTTTTCGATCGATGACTTCGCGAGCCCGCTGGAAGACCTGATCGGCGTCGAGCGCCGATGTATCGATGATCTCCGCGTCTTCGGCGGGCTTCATGGGAGCCGTCGCACGCGCCGTATCCCGGGCGTCCCGCTCCCGCATATCCTCCAAAACTTGCGCGTATATAGCCCCCTCGCCCTTGGCTTGCAACTCCTTGAAGCGGCGTTCGGCGCGGGCTTCGTCACTGGCGACGATCCAGAACTTAACCATTGCATCGGGCAGCACCACGGTCCCGATATCCCGCCCGTCGAGGACGGCGCCCCGCTTGCCGCCCGGGGGCGCGGCGGCAAAGCCCCGCTGCCAGGCCAGCAGCGCCGCCCGGACCGCCGGGATGGCCGCGACCTTGGAGGCCAGGGCGCCGGTCGCCTCGGCGCGGAGCTCGGGATCGCCGAGCAGCTCCGGTGGCAGGGACTTGGCGGCGGCGACCGAAGCGGCCTCGTCCGGCGCGCTTTGTCCCCGACGCAGGAGGCAGAGGGCGGTGCCGCGGTAGAGGGATCCGGAATCGAGATAGGCCAAGTCGTAATGTTCGGCCAGCCGCCGGGCCAGGGTGCCCTTGCCGGCCGCCGCCGGCCCGTCGATCGCGATCACCAGATTCATGCCTCGAGCGGGCCGATCCCGGCGCCCAACCCGTTCATCAGAGCGGCGAAGCCGGGGAAGCTGGTGTCGATCGGGCTGCCGTCGTCGATCTCGATCGGCGCGCCGGCGCCCATGCCCATCACCAGGAAGGACATCGCCGGGCGATGGTCGAGATTGACGGCGATGCGCGCGCCGCCTTTCGGCGCCTTGCCGTTGCCGGTGACCTTGAGCCAGTCCTTGCCTTCTTCGACGGCGGCACTGCAGGCGGCGAGACCGCGCGCCATCGCGCCCAGGCGATCGCTCTCCTTCACCCGCAATTCGGCGAGGCCGAGCATCTTCGTCTCGCCTTCGGCGAAGGCGGCGATCACTGACAGGATCGGGTATTCGTCGATCATCGACGGCGCGCGCTCGGCGGGCACGGTGACGCCGCGCAGCGTGCCGTGCCTCACGCGAAGATCGCCGACCCGCTCGCCCGCTTCGACGCGCTCGTTCTCGACGGTGATGTCGGCGCCCATCTCCAGCAGCGTCTGGATGAGGCCGATGCGATGCGGGTTGAGGCCGAGATTCTCGATAGTCACGTCGGAGCCCGGCACGATCAGGGCCGCGGCGATCGGAAAGGCCGCGGAGGACGGATCGCCCGGCACCAGTATCTTCTTGCCGGTGAGCTCCGGCTGGCCTTGCAGCGAGACCGCGCGGCCTTCCTTGCGCTGCTCGACTTCGAGCGTCGCACCGAAGCCGCGCAGCATCAGCTCGGTGTGATCGCGGGTATGTTCCGGCTCGATCACCGTGGTGATGCCCGGCGTGTTGAGGCCCGCCAGCAGGATGGCCGATTTCACCTGCGCGGAGGCGACCGGCAATGTGTAGGTGATGGGGATCGGCGCCTTGGTGCCGATGACGGCGAGCGGCGGCTTGCCCCCGGCGCGCGCCAGCACGTCGGCGCCCATCAGGCGTAAGGGCTCGGCGACGCGGTTCATCGGGCGCGAGCGCAAGGAGGCATCGCCGGTGAAGAAAGTCACCATCGGATAGGCGGCGACCAGGCCCATCAGCAAGCGCGTGCCGGTGCCGGCATTGCCGAGATCGAGCACATCGGCCGCCTCGCGCAAGCCGCCGATGCCCCGGCCACGGGCACGCCAGACCCCGTCGGCGCCGCGCTCGGCTTCGCCGCCCAGGAGACGCATCGCTTCGGCGGTCCGAAGCACGTCCTCGCCCTCGAGCAGGCCGTGGATCTCGGTCTCGCCCATGGCCAATGCGCCCAGCATCAGCGAGCGGTGGGAGATCGACTTGTCCCCTGGGACCTTGATGCGGCCCTTCAGTCCCTGCGCGACGCCGCGGGCAGAGGCGATGTTGCGCGAGGTCAGGGGACGCGGAGCGGCACTGGTTCTGGTCATCGAACGATCGGGATCCGGAGGTCGAAAGGCGCGCCTCTCTAGCACAGCCCGACCGGCTCCGGAATTGTCAACAACAAGCGGGCCGGACCGCCGTTACAGGCCCGTCAACGGCGTGTTGACACCGCCATCTGCCCATGGCAAACGGCGCCCGAACCCGCTGGCCGGCAGGCCGCCCCCGAACGTCGCCGGGGCACCCGCCGGCAGGGATGAAATTTCAGCGTGGAGAGTCGATGTGACGAAGCCGGAATGGGGCACCAAGCGCACCTGCCAAAGCTGCGGCGCCCATTTCTATGATCTGCGCAAGGATCCGATCCACTGCCCCAAATGCGGCGCGACCTACGATCCGGAAGCGATCCTGAAGAGCCGTCGCCGCACGCCCGAGAAGGTCGTGGCCCCGGTGAAGCCGGTGAAGGAGCCGGAACTCCCCGACGTCGAGGCCGATGTCGAGACCGAGGAGGCGGGCGAGGAAGCCGACGACGTGATCGAGGATACCTCCGAGCTCGGCGAGGACGACGAGGACATCCCGGAGACGATCGAGCCCGACGAGGAAGAAGGCGAGCGCTGAACCCGCTCCGATTCTGCTTGAATTGCCGGGCGGGCGCTCATAGCTTCCTGCCCGGTTTCGGACCGGTCCCCAGCCGGCCGGTCGAAGGATAAGGGCCCATAGCTCAGCTGGGAGAGCGCCACAATGGCATTGTGGAGGTCAGCGGTTCGATCCCGCTTGGGTCCACCACACAGAACCCCCGCCGCGAGCGATCGCGCGGGGGTTTCTTTTTGGCACCCTGCAGCACTGCTTTCGCCAGGCAGGCCAAGGGGTTGACGATCCCCGCCGGGCTCCCGGCCGGCTCCCCTGCCCGCGGCATCGGGGTTCAGCAAATATTAGGAATTGGATGCTACATCAGGGCGATGTCACAAGCACCGGAACGCCCGGATCCATTGGCCGAGCCCGGCGGACCGCTGAACCCGCGGACCAAGCCGGGGTCCGGGGGCGGGCGGCGCTCGGTCGTGTTCCGGGTGCTCGACCTCATCCAACTCGTCGCGGCCTCGCCGCAGCCGATGACCCTGGCCGAAATCGGCACGGCGCTGAAGCTACCGAAGCCGACCGTGCACCGGCTCTGTGTCCGGCTCGAGGAGGCGCGCTACCTGACGCGCGAGCCCGGCCGCTATCGCTATCGCGTCGGACCCGCGACCGAGCGGCTCGCCTTCAACGCGATCCGCCGCGGCTCGGCCAGCGTGCAATGGCGCCTGATCCTGGAGCGCCTGGTGGACGACATCCGCGAGACCTGCAACTTCACCGCGCCCGCCGGCAATGAAGTCGTCTATGTCGAGCGCGTGGAGTCGCGCTGGCCGCTGCGCCTGCATCTCGAAGTGGGCTCGCGCGTGCCGATGCATTGCACCGCGAGCGGCAAGCTGTTCCTCGCCTTCATGGATGCCGAGCGCCGGCAGCGCATGCTGGAGAGCCTGACGCTGACCCGCATGACCGAGCACACGATCATAAGCCGCGAGAAGCTCGAGCAGGAGATCGCCGAAGTCGCGGCACGCGGCTTCAGCACCGACGATCAGGAGTTCATCCTGGGCCTGGTCGCCGTCGCCGTGCCGGTCGCCGATGCCAAGGGCCGCGTCGTCGGCGCGATCGAGATCCACGCCGCCAAGCCCCGCCTCGATTTGCCGCAGGCTTTGGAGCATCTGCCGCGCCTCCGGACGGCGGCCGCGGAGATCGGCGAAACGCTCAATTAGAACAGCGCCTTGCGCCAGGGTCCCGGCGCAGCTTGAAAAGTTAACGCCGACGACCATTTATATCCCGTGGCGCTATTCCGGGCAAAACCGGGCTGGGCCATGGCAGGACGGGCCGGCAACGGACGTTCGAGCCGATGGTTGATATGAGGCTCGCTCTTAGGAGGGGCACCGCAATGTCCAGGCTCTCTCTCTTCAACAGCCCGCTGCTGCTCGGCTTCGACCAATTCGAGCGCACCCTGGACCGGATCTCCAAAGCCGGTTCGGAAGGCTATCCACCCTATAACATCGAGCAGGTTTCGGAAGACAGTCTCCGGATCACGCTCGCGGTCGCCGGCTTCGGTCTCGACGATCTCGAGATCCAGATCGAGGACAACCAGCTCACGATCCGCGGCAAGCAGACCGACGACGAGTCCCGGGTCTATCTGCATCGCGGCATTGCGGCGCGGCAATTCCAGCGCAGCTTCGTCCTGGCCGAAGGTATCGAAGTGCTGGGGGCCGGCCTCGATAACGGGCTGCTCTCGATCGACCTCCGGCGGCCGAAAGTGGAGCCGCAGGTCCGCACCGTGCCGATCAAGAAGGCCGGCACCACGGCGCGCGTCCACGGGCCCGCCACCGTCAACGTCGCCGGATCGCAGAAGGGATGATCGAAGAGATGATCGGGGCTGACCCGATTAGATTGAACCGATCGGACGTGAACTTGGTTTTCTCAAAGAGTTGGTTCTGGGGACGAACCCAGGAGTGACGAAAATGGTATCACTGGAACAGATTCGAAAAATCTCGGCCGAAGACCTGCTCTCCCTCGGCATGAAGGACGTCGCCTACCTGAAGGACGTCGAGGTCGATGGCGGCACCGTCGTCGGCATCTTCGCGGCCAACGGCCAGCAGCTCGCTCTGCTCCCCGACCGCAATGCCGCGATCGCCACCGCGGTCGAGAACGGCCTGGCGCCGGTCACGCTGCACTGACGGAACGGTTACGCCCTGAGGTGCTTCGGCTGAAGCGCTTCAGGGCCGATAGCCGTAATTGTTGGACCCGTCAGTGCCCGGCCAGAACATCAGAAATAGTCCGAAGATCAGCGTCAGAACCAAAGCGGCAACGCCCACCGGCAGTGACTGCGTGGCCCGGGCTATGCCATTGAGGACCGCCGGCAGCACGCCGATCCACACGTAGTGCCATCCCGATAAATTGAGATCGTGCAGCCGCTTCACGGTGAGGGCCAATCCGCCCCAAAAGCCGAGCACCCCGAGAAGAACGAGCACGACGACCAGGACGCCACCGGCATTGGGTGAATGGTACATCGGTAAGATCAGGATGGCGGCGAGTACCGCCATGACCAGCCCCAGCGCCAGCGAGTAGCCGAAATAGGCGAGCCGGCCGAGACGGCCGCTCAGCATAACGAACGCTTCCAGCATCTGGATTTCCCCTCCCCTGCCCCGGCAGCAAATCTACCAAAGATTGCCGTCGCCAGCAAAGCAGCGGAGGATCAAGCCGCGTGGCTGTGGGCGCGGTCGGTGAGAAGGGCGTAGATCGCCTCGGCCTGATCGGCGCCGCGCAGCTTCTCGCAGATGCTGCGGTCCCTGAGCAGCCGCGAGACGCGGGCCAAGGCCTTCAGATGGTCGGCGCCGGCGCCTTCCGGCGCCAGGAGCAGGAAGATCAGATCCACCGGCTGCTCGTCGATCGCCTCGAAATCGACGGCGGGCTCCAGGCGCGCGAACAGGCCGAACATGCTCTTGATGTCGGCGAGCTTGCCGTGGGGAATCGCGATGCCGTTGCCGACTCCGGTCGTGCCCAGGCGCTCGCGCTCCAGCAGGACGTCGAAGATCTGCCGCTCATGCGCACCGGTCAGCTCGCCCGCGCGCTTGGCCAGCTCCTGCAGCGCCTGCTTCTTGTTCGTGACCTTCAGGCGCGGCATCACCTGCGCCGGGCTCGACACCAAATCTTCGATTTCCATCGATTCCTCGACCTCAGACTTCCGGCGCGCGATGCCGAGATGGATGAGAGCGGCTCAACGCCGGCCCAAGGATTGGACGTTGGACGGCCCCTGTCGCACGACGGGGGTGTCGACGCCCGGCTTCAAGGCCGGGTCCACCCAGCCGATATTTCCGTCGCTCCGGCGATAGACCATGTTCAAACCGCCATGGGCGCGGTTGTGGAACATCATCGCCGAGAGGCCGGCGAGATCGAGACGCATCACCGCCTGGCTGACCGTCAGGGTGGGGATGTCGGCTTCCATCTCCGCGATCACGGCCGGCGCCGCGGCGCCATTGGCATCGCCCGCGCCCTCCTCGGATTCGGCGTCGGCGAGCACGAAGTATCTCGCGGCATAGGAGTCGACCGGCTCGCGGTGATGATCCCGGAGCCGCCGCTTGTGGCGGCGCAGGCGCTTGGCCACGGTCTCGGCCGCGCCGTCGAAGGCGAGATACGCGTCCGCGCCCTCGCCGTCGGCCTGCATCAGGATGCCGCGTCCGACATGCACGGAGAGCTGCACCCTGAACAGATGGCCTTGCTTGGAAAAGGTCGTGGTCGCGTCGATCGGGTTGGAGAAGTATTTCTCGAGAACGCGGTCCAGGCTTTGGGAGACGTGGGTTCTGAGCGCCTCGCCCACGTCGATGCCTTTGCCGTTGACGGTCAGGTTCATCGTTCTTCGTCCGTTGCCACGCTATTGGGGGGCTTCGGCGCATCTCGCGCCGGGTCGAAGCTTCGCGGCCGTTTTCCGCGAGATCCGTTCCCTGTTTCGCTGGGGGCTTCGACGTGCCGCTGCCCGGCCTTGCCCCCGCAAAGCGGCCGGGACCATAGGAACCGCGTCGCGCCAAGTCAAGCGCAGCGATCCCCCGTCAAAAGGATGTGGCCACGATCACGCGGAACGCAAGGCCTTCTCCCGCCGACGCTGGACCGATGAAGGTATCTTCAACGATTCTCGATACTTAGCGACAGTGCGCCGGGCGATATCGATGCCCTGCTGCTGCAGGATGGCGACCAGCCGGTCGTCGGAGAGGATTTCGTCCGCCGGCTCGCCATCGACCAGTTCCTTGATGCGCGAGCGCACCGATTCGGCGGAATGGGAGTCGGCGCCGTTGGCGCCCTGGATGGCCGCGCTGAAGAAGTAGCGCAATTCGAACAGGCCGCGCGGCGTCGCCATGTACTTGTTGGTCGTGACGCGCGAGACCGTGCTCTCGTGCATGCCGATCGCCTCGGCGATGTCGCGGCGGATCATCGGCTTCAGATGCTGGATGCCGTGCAGCAGGAAATTCTCCTGCTGGCGCACGATCTCCGAGGCGACCTTGAGGATCGTGGTGGCGCGCTGATGCAGCGTCTTCACCAGCCAGTTGGCGGCGGCCAGGCGGTCGTTGAGATAATCGCGCTCCGCCTTGCTCTGCGCCTTGGTGGAAACCAGCGTGTGATACTGTTGATTGACCAGCAGGCGCGGCAGCGTATCGGTGTTCAATTCCACCGACCATGAGCCATCGGCCCGGCGGCCGACCAGGATGTCCGGGATGACGGTCTCGACCTCGACGGTCTCGAACGAAAGGCCGGGCTTGGGATCGAGCGCCCGGATCTCGGTCACCATGTCGGCGAGGTCCTCGGCATCGACGCCGCACAGCTTCATGAGCTGGTTGCGGTCGTGCCGGGCGAGAAGATCGAGATGCTGCAACAGCGTCTGCATCGCCGGATCAAGCCGATCGCGTTCCTTGAGTTGCAGCGCCAGGCATTCGGCGAGATGGCGCGCGAAGACGCCGCACGGCTCGAATTGCTGGAGCCTGGCCAGCGTCTGCTCGACCAGCGCCAGCGGGCAGCTCAGCCGCTCGGCGAGCTGCGCGAGATCGCCGGCGACGTATCCGGCGGGGTCGAGCATGTCGATGATCTGCAGGCCGATGATGCGCTGGGTCGGATCGGCGATGTCGAGATGGAGCTGCGCCTCGAGATGCTCGCGCAAGGTCGTCGCGCGGCCCACGGTCTGCTCGATGCCGTATTCGCCGTCCTCGAAATCACTGCGCCCGCCGGTGCCGCGCCAGGCGCCGTCATAGAGGTCGCCGCCCGCCATGCCGTCCTGCGGGGCGCTGGAATAGGTGTTGTTGTAATCGGTGTCGAGCGCGGAGTCGCGATCGTCGGGGATCGTCTCGCGCGCGTTGTACTCGGCGGTGTCGAGCATGCGCTCGGCATTTCCTTCCGCGCGCTCGGCAGGATCTTCCCGGGAGTCATCGGCGGAACCGGCAGAAGATTCCGCGCCACGATCGTCGTCGCCCCGTTCGAGCAAAGGATTCTGCTCGAGCTCGGTTTCGACATAGGCAATAAGATCCTGGTTCGACAGTTCCAGCAGCTTGATCGCCTGCTGAAGCTGAGGCGTCATGACCAGGCTTTGCGCCTGCCGGAGATCGATCCTCTGTGTTACCGCCATGGTGGAACGGTACTACAGCGAGAACCTTTCTCCAAGGTAAACACGACGCACTTGCGGGTCGCGCACGATCTCGCGCGGCGTGCCTTCACGAAGCACATGGCCCTCGTGGAGAATGTAGGCGCGGTCGACGATCTCCAGCGTGTCGCGCACGTTGTGATCGGTGATGAGCACGCCGATGCCGCGATCCTTCAGATGCGTGACGATATCGCGAATGTCGCCGACGGCGATCGGATCGATGCCGGCCAGCGGCTCGTCGAGCAGGATGTAATTCGGGCGCGTCGCCAAGCAGCGCGCGATCTCGACGCGGCGCCGCTCGCCGCCCGAGAGCGCCATCGCCTGCACGCGCCGCAGGTGCTCGATCGAAAACTCGGTCAAGAGCTGGTCGACGATCTCGCGGCGCTTGGCGCGATCGGGCTCGCTCACCTCGAGCACCGCCATGATGTTGTCCTCGACCGACATGCCGCGGAAGATCGAGGCCTCCTGCGGCAGATAGCTGATGCCGCCGCGGGCGCGCTGGTACATCGGCAGGTCGGTCACTTCCTCGCCGTCGAGGTAGACCGCGCCGGAATCCGCGCGGATCAATCCGGTGATGACGTAGAAGCAGGTCGTCTTGCCGGCGCCGTTGGGGCCGAGCAGGCCGACGACCTCGCCGCGCTGCACGCCGACCGAGACGTCGCGCACCACCGGCCGGCCCTTATAGGCCTTGCCGATGTGATAGCCGACGAGACCCTCGACCTCGCGCGGATCGACGGTCATGCCGTTGATCTGGATCAGCGCATGGCCGTCGGGAGCGCGCAGCGGCTCGCTCGCGCCGGGGCCGGGCGCGTCGCCGTTGAGATGCACCGAGCCTACGGTGACGGTGTCTTCCGTCTCCGTGGCTTCGGTCTCGGGATCGGCGGCGCGCAGTCGATTCATTGGCTGCCCGCGGCGAGGTTCGAGGTGCCGCCGCCGAGGGCGATCTGACCGGGCGCGCCGCTTTGCATCCCGCTGCCCTGGGGTGCCGCGCCCGGCTTGGCGTTCTGCTGGTTCTTCGGCTGGATGATCGTGTGCACGCGCTGGCCCGGCGCCGGCATCAATCGGCTGATGCCCTTGTTCATGTCGAGCTCGGCGCGGGCGCCCTGGAACGTGCTGCGCCCCTGCGTCAGCACGACGTTGCCGGTCAGGACCGCGATCTGTGTCGTCGGATCGTAGACCGCGCGATCGCAGGTCACGACCTCCTTGCCGGTGTCGATGCGCACATGGCCCTCGGCCTTCACCTGGAAGGCCTCGCGCTTGCCGGTCTGGGCGTTCTTGCGGAAGTAGCTGGTGGCGGTGTCGCTCTTGATCGTGGTGCCGTTGCTCTTGGCGATCAGCACGTCGCCCTTGGCGACCATCGCATCCTGATCCTGCCAGTATTCGAAAGCGTCGCGCGCGGTCACGGTCTCGGCGGTGCCCTCGATCCGCAACCCGCTGCCGGTCAAGACCAGCAGCTTCTTGGCGCGGTCGTAATCGGCGTGATCGCCAAAGGCGGTCTCGTTCGGGTTCATGATCTTGACCGAGCCCTCGGCCTCGACATGCTCGATCTGGCTGCTGCTGGTGTCGTAGGACGCGACCAGCGTGTCGGCATGGATCTCGGAATTGCCCTGGGCGGCGACGGCATTGCCGCGCGCCGTGTAGGTCTTGGCATCGCGATTCCATTCGATGCCGTTATCGGCGCTGATCTCGATCGGCTGGCTGCCGCCGCCGAGATCGAAGCCGCCATCGGCCGAGCCGCCGCCGCTCGTCGCCGCGCCCTGGCCCTGCGCGAAAGCCGCCGCGCCGAACAGCACCGTGCAAATCAGCGCCACCGAAGAGAAGCATGCGGCCGCGCGGATCATTGCGCCGTCCCCGCCGCAGTCGTTTTGGACTTCGGATAGATCTTCATATACGAGCGGCCGAGAAAGACGATCGTGTGGCCGCCGTTCAGGACCTGGAAGCCTTCCGCCGCCAGAGTGCCGTCGGGATTCTGCCCCTCGACCGGCTGGTCGCCCTCGGCAGTGTCGTTCTTGAGATCGACCTTCGCCGCATCGGTCTCGAATTGCAGCCCGGTGTCGTGGAACAGCGTGACATTGCCGCTGAGATCGACGGTGCTGGCATCGCGATCGTAGACGCCGGCATCGGCGGTCACCGCCACCCAGGCACCGTCGGTCATCGTCATGTCGGCGATGATCTGCTTCAGGTTGATGATGCTGTCGGGCTTCGGCGCGGCCGGCTTGGCCTGCTGCGCGTTCTCATCCGGTGCGCCCGGCGGCAGCGTGGCATTCGGATCGGCGGGCGGATTGTTGTCGGGCTGGGTCGCGGCCTCCGCGGTGATCGAGAACGGCCGGTTCTTCGCATCGACACCGTCATACTTCACCTTGGCGACGGTGACGTCCGAGCTCGGCTTCGCCGCGTCGGAGGTCGCCTGGACCGGATTGATGGTGATGTTGGGGAGCTGGATCCGCGACCAGATCACGATATACGCGACGCAGATGACGGCGATCAGCGGCAGGCCGATCTTCAGCGCCAGCAGCCAGTTGCTGCGCTTCTTGCGCTTGAAGAGACGGCGCGGCGCGGCGAGATCGGGGAACCCGCTCCGCGTCGTCGTCTCCATCTCGTTGCCGGGATCGCTGGTCACGGAATCACGCCACTCCCGCGCGCAGGCAATCGTGCAACCGGATGATTCCGGCGGGCTTCATGCCCTCCACCACGAACAGGCTGGTGATCGAACGCTCGTTCATCAGGCGCACCGCCTCGGCCGCGAGCGCGTTGCCGCGGATGGTGCGCGGGCCGCGGGTCATGACGTCGCCGACCCG
>DASZYM010000156.1:0-3901 GCA_035545355.1 Dongiaceae bacterium | reverse complement strand
GACGGCGTCATCGCCAAGATGCTGGCGACGCCGGGTCCGGTGATCGCCGACATCGCGGTCGATGAGAAGGAGAACTGCTTCCCGATGATCCCGTCCGGCGCCGCCCATAACGAGATGCTGCTCGGGCCGGAGGATCAGACGGCCAAGCCGATCTCGGAAGAAGGCATGGTTTTAGTCTAGGCGAGCTTCGGGATGGGAAGGGTCTCAGGCAGCTTCAAGACCCTCACCCCTCCCTCTCCCTACGGGCGAGGGGGATTTATTTTGAGTGCGCTGCCGCGCACTCGGTGAGCCCCTTCCCCCGTGGGGGGAAGGCAGGGATGAGGGTCTTGACGCTGCCTGGGACGTGTCAGGCAAGGGTAGGATGCGATGTCGCAGAGAAATGCGCTGATCGGCGCGCGAGGAATGGAGTTCAACGCCGTGGGGGAACAGACGGAGCGTCATACGATCTCGGTGCTGGTGGACAACGAGGCGGGTGTCCTCGCCCGGGTCATCGGCCTGTTCTCCGGCCGCGGCTACAACATCGAGAGCCTGACCGTCGCCGAGACCGATGCCTCGAAGCATCTGTCGCGGATCACCGTGGTGACCTCGGGCACGCCGATGATCATCGAGCAGATCAAGAACCAGCTCCGCCGCCTGGTCCCGGTGCACAAGGTCACCGACCTGACCGTCGAGGGCCCGTCGCTGGAGCGCGAAATGGCGCTGGTGAAGGTGCAGGGGACCGGGGACAAGCGGGTCGAATCCCTGCGCATCGCCGACATCTTCCGAGCCCGCGTGGTCGATTCCACGATCGAGTCCTTCGTCTTCGAGATGACCGGCTCGACCGAGAAGCTGAATGCCTTTATCAACCTGATGCAGCCGCTGGGCCTCACCGATGTGTCGCGCACCGGCGTCGTCGCCATCGCGCGCGGCATGGATGAAGTTTGAGGTCTGGTCGGGTGAGGGCCGAAGCGTAGGCCGAGCCCATCAAGCAGAGTTTCGATCTTACAGAGGGAAATACGAGATGCGTGTCTATTACGATCGCGATGCCGATGTGAACCTGATCAAGGGGAAGAAGGTCGTTGTCGTCGGCTATGGCAGCCAGGGCCATGCCCATTCGCTGAACCTGAAGGACAGCGGCGTGAAGGAAGTCCGGGTCGCGTTGCGGCCGGGCTCGGCGACCGCGAAGAAGGCCGAGGCTGCGGGCTTCCAGGTCATGACTCCGGCGGAGGCGGCGAAGTGGGCGGATCTGGTCATGATCCTCACGCCCGACGAGCTGCAAGCCGATCTCTATCGCAACGACCTCGCGCCGAACATGAAGCAGGGCGCGGCTTTGGCCTTCGCCCACGGCCTCAACATCCATTTCCGCCTGATCGAGCCGCGGCCCGATCTCGACATCATCATGATCGCGCCGAAGGGCCCGGGCCACACCGTGCGCTCCGAGTTCGCGCGCGGCGGCGGCGTGCCCTGCCTGGTGGCGGTGGCGCAGAATCCCAGCGGCAACGCGCTGGAGCTGGCGCTCTCCTATGCCAGCGCCATCGGCGGCGGCCGCTCGGGCATCATCGAGACCAACTTCCGCGAAGAGTGCGAGACCGATCTCTTCGGCGAGCAGGTCGTGCTCTGCGGCGGCCTCACCGCGCTGATCCAGGCCGGCTACGAGACGCTGGTCGAGGCGGGCTATGCGCCCGAGATGGCGTATTTCGAATGCCTGCACGAGGTGAAGCTGATCGTCGACCTCATCTATGAGGGCGGCATCGCCAACATGCGCTACTCGATCTCCAACACCGCGGAATACGGCGACTACACCCGCGGCCCGCGCATCGTCACCGAAGAGACGAAGAAGGAGATGAAGCGCATCCTCGACGACATCCAGTCCGGCCGCTTCGCCCGGGACTGGGTGCAGGAATGCCAGGCCGGCCAGCCGAGCTTCAAGGCGATCCGCCGCCGCAATGCCGAGCATCCGATCGAGCAGGTCGGCGAGAAGCTCCGCGCCATGATGCCCTGGATCGCCAAGAACAAGCTGGTCGACAAGACGAAGAACTGAGTCTGTTTGCCGGGGTGAGGGTGGCGCTCGGCCTGACGGTTCTCAGGCTGTTGCAAGATCCTCATCCCTGCTTTTCCCAGAGTCCTCGCTCCACCCAGTTAGAGCTTATGACGCCGCGGCGAATGCGCTAGACTCGCTGCGGCATGTATTCACGCGACGCCTGTCTCCAGTCCGTGCTCGATCTGCTCTGCCGGTCCGTCGTGGCGGATCCGCAGCACTCGGCCGATGCCGAGCGCACGATCGGAATCGTAGAGGAACGGCTGCGTCGGATACCGCAGAACGGAAGCGCGGCGCAGGAGCCGATGCGCTTGCCGGTCTGCGCGCTGCTCGACGAGGCATTGGCCGAGAGCACGCCGTTGCTCGAAGCGTTTCGTGCCATCGAGCCGCATCTCACCTGGTATCAGCGCAAGGGCGAACTCGGCGATGACAGGTTCCGGGCTTGTCACGCCAATGCGAGTCTGGTCGGGCCCGATGGGCTGGAGCCGCGGAAAGATGTCTGGATCGGCGTCTCGCTGATGGCGCCCAACACGTCCTATCCGGTGCACCATCACCCGCCGGAGGAAGTCTATCTGGTCCTATCCGAGGGCGAGTGGTGGAACGAGGACGACGGTTGGTACCGGCCGGGCTCCGGGCGCACGGTCTATCATCGCCCCGACCAGCGCCATGCCATGCGTTCCGGTGCAACGCCGCTCCTGGCATTCTGGGCTCTGCCGATCTGAAAACCGCCTTGATTCCGCGATTGAATCCGCTTGTGACCCTACGGGTGCGGCGGTAAAAGTCTGGCCGGCCGGACGCGCTTGGGGAGCCTTGCTATCGAGCGCGTGAGGGGCCGCTAAGGCATGCTAAATCCACGACAAATGCCGTTTATTGCACGCGGGCCGAGTCGCGGTCTGGGTATGTGTTCGGGCATGGCCGAGGCTTTGCGATAACGCCATTTTAACCCGCGGGATGCACTCCTGAACCGGACCGCGTCCTGAAGGGACAACAGGTAGAGAGATCGATGTTGACCAGACTGCTTGGCATGATGTCGTCGGATATGGCGATTGACCTCGGCACCGCGAACACGCTGGTCTACGTGAAGGGCCGCGGCATCGTGCTGAACGAACCCTCGGTGGTCGCGATCGCCGATACCCGCGGCAAGAAGCACGTGCTGGCCGTCGGCGACGAAGCGAAGATGATGCTGGGCCGTACCCCCGGCAACATCCAGGCGATCCGGCCCTTGCGCGACGGCGTGATCGCCGATTTCGAGGTCGCCGAGGAGATGATCAAGCACTTCATCACCAAGGTCTATAACCGCCGCCCGATCTTCGCCAAGCCGCAGATCATCGTCTGCGTGCCGTCCGGCTCGACGGCGGTCGAGCGCCGCGCCATCCAGGAATCCGCGGAATCGGCGGGCGCCAGCAAGGTCTACCTGATCGAGGAGCCGATGGCGGCGGCGATCGGCGCCGGCCTGCCGGTCACCGAGCCCACCGGGTCGATGGTGGTGGATATCGGCGGCGGCACGACCGAGGTCGCCGTGCTCAGCCTCGGCGGCATCGTCTATTCCCGCTCCGTTCGCGTCGGCGGCGACAAGATGGACGAGGCGATCATCGCCTATATCCGCCGCAATCATAACCTGCTGGTCGGCGAAGGCTCCTCCGAGCGCATCAAGAAGGAGATCGGCTCCGCCTGCCCGCCGGAAGACGGCGACGGCCGAGTCATGGAGATCAAGGGCCGCGACCTGATGAACGGCGTGCCGAAGGAACTGGTCATCACCGAGCGCCAGATCGCCGAGGCTTTGGCCGAGCCGGTCGGCGCCATCATCGAGGCGGTCAAGGTCGCCCTCGAGCACACCGCGCCCGAGCTTGCCGCCGATATCGTCGATAAGGGGATCGTGCTGAC
>DASZYM010000155.1:0-3000 GCA_035545355.1 Dongiaceae bacterium | reverse complement strand
GCCCAGAGCATCGGCCAGGAAGGTCATGATGGCGCTGCCCGGGCCGGCGCTGCCCGGCTCCAGCAGCATGGCGCTCAGCATGCCGAAGAGCGCGATCGCCGCGGCGTCGTTCAGCAGCGCCTCGCCCTCGACCAGGGTCAGCAGGCGGTGCGGCGCGCCGACCTCGCGGAAGATGCCGATGACGGCGGCCGGGTCGGTGGTGGCGACGATCGATCCCAGCAGCAAAGCGGCAACAATGCCGTAATCCGAGGCGAGTCCGAGTGCGGCGCCGACCACCAGGGTGCAGATGACCACCGCGACCACCGCCATGGTCAGGATCGGCGCGATATCCTCCATCAGCCGCCGGAGATCCACTGCGAGCGCCGCCTCGAACAGCAAGGCCGGCAGGAAGATGACGATGATCGCCTGCGAGGAGATCTCGAACTGCCGCAGCGCGACCAGCAGGTCGACCGCGACCGCCGATGTCGCATCGGGCTGCACCTGGATCAGGATGCCGAGCGCGCAGCCGGCGAGCGCCAGCAGCACCGAATAGGGCAGCTTCAGCTTGCTCGCCAGCGGCGGCAGCAGGCTGACCAGCCCGAGCAAGGTCACGACGCCGAAGACGATGAGCGCGGCGGAGGACATCAGCGCGCGCGCTCCAGGACACCGAGTCTGTGGTTCCCCACCCCACCCTCCCCGAAGACGGGGAGGGCTAAGAAAAGAAAGGTCAGGGAGGCCATGGATAGTCTCCGCCGCCTTCGGGGGAGGTTGGTGGGGGAACCCCGCAATGAACATGTCCCATTCATGCGCGCTTACCCCGTCTTCGACTTCGCGACATAGACGCCGTCCCAATCGGCGCCCGGCGGATCGGCGCGGAACTCGGCGATCCGCTTCTCATAGAGACCGTAGAACGGCCGCAGCCGCTCCGGCGCCACTTCAAGGCATTCCCGCAGCGCTTCCTCCGCCGCCGCCCAATCCTGGCCGCGATAGGCGGCCAGCATGCGGTCGTGATGTTCGCGCAACGCCTTGTAGTCGGGCCGTGCCGCATAGGCCTCGAAGCCGAGGCAGGTGAAGAGGCGGATCGGGATCGCCTTGCCCTTGACCTTCACCTGGTCGAGCTCCAGCAGCGCGAAATCGGCGCAATCCGCCGCGGTTTGCTCGCTCAGCACCAGATCGACGAAGTATGCCGGCGACAGCGATTCCAGGCGTGACGCGGTGTTCACCGTGTCGCCCAGCACCGAATAGGCCAGCCGCTGCTCCGATCCCATATTGCCGACGCAGCCGATGCCGGTATTGAGGCCGACGCCGGCGCGGATCTTCACCGGCACCTTGCCGGAAGCCTGCGCTTCGGCGGCGAATTGCTCGTTGAGGCGCTTCAAGGTGCGGCGCATCTCGACCGCGGTCCTGACCGCCTCGCGCGGGTGGTGGGGCACGTCCACCGGCGCGTTCCAGAAGGCCATGATGCAGTCGCCGATATATTTGTCGATCGTGCCGTTATGCTGCTTGATCAGGTTGCTCATCGGCGTCAGGAAGGCGTTGATCACGTGGGTCAGCGCCGTGGGGTCGAGGCCTTCGGAGAGCTTGGTGAAGCCGCGGATGTCGGTGAACATCACCGTGACTTCGCGGTTCTCGCCGCCGAGCTTCAAGAGCTCGGGATGCTTGGCGACCCGCTCCACCATTTCCGGCGAGAGGTACATCGAGAAGGCGCCGCGGATATGCGCCTTCTCCCGCTCGGTGCGGATGTAGGTGACGGTCGAGGCGACCATGACCAGGACCAGCGCGGTGCCGGCGGGATAGAGCGGATCGACCAGCCAGCCATGGTTCTTGAACAGCCACCAGCTTCCGCCGAACGCGACCAGCAGCGCCAGGACGGCAATGGAGACCGAGATCACCGCGCCGGCCCGGTAGGCGAAGCCGATGACGACCATGCCGAAGACGACGAGGAAGGCAATTTCCGCCGCATCGCTCCAATAGGGCCGGACCAGCGGCGTCGCGCCGGTCAGCGCCGTTTCCAATATCTGCTCGATGGTCTCGGCATGGATTTCCACGCCGGAGATGCGCGGCTCGATCGGCGAGGTCTGGATGTCCTTCAGCCCTTCGACGGTCGTGCCGACGAGGACGATCTGGCCTTCGACCTTGCCGCGCGGGAAGTTCGGATCGAACAGGTCGGCGACCGAGACGAAACGCTCGGGGCGATGGCCGGTATCGTGCAGCAGCAATTCGCCGCCGCGATCGGTCTTGATGATGACCGAGGGGCCGCCTTCCGGAATCCCCTCGATCCGGATGGCGCCGATGCCGTTGGCGACGGCGCTGGCGAAGGTCTCGGCGCTGGCATGCGACGACCGGATCGTGAAGGAGCGTCCCTGGAAGGCGATCCGGATCGCTTCCAATCCCAAGGCGGGAAGCAGCGCATCGGGTGCCGTCCCGGCATTCTCGGGCTTGTAGGCGATGATCAGCGGCACGCGGCGGATGACGCCGTCCAGATCGGGCAGAGCGTTGACCGCGCCGTTGCCGGCGGCAACGGCCTGCAGCTCGGGAAGTGCGGCGACGACATGCGACATCTGCGGCGCGAAATCGAGCGGACTGTCGCCGAGCGCACTGAATCCGCCGACCGGCTTGGGCCGCGCTTCGGGGCGCTTCGGGTCGTAATCCAGCAAAGCGAAGCCCAATGCGGTCGGTACCTGGCGCATCGCCGTCGCCAGCATGGCGTCGGGATCCGGCAACGTGTTCATCTCCGCCTTGGCCTGCTGGAAGTTGGGATCGTCCGGCAGGCTTGCGGCGACCGCCTTGGGCGCCGTCCGATCCGGCTCGGAGAAGAGGACGTCGAAGGCGATCACGGCGGCGCCGAGCTCGTGCAGCCGATCGACCACCTTGGCGACCGTCGCGCGCGACCACGGCCATTGCCCGAACTTGGCCAGGCTCTTCTCGTCGATATCGGCGATGCGGACCGGAAGATTCGGGTCATAGACCCGCGGCGCCATGCGCTGGTAATTGTCGAAGACCCAGTTGCGGATTTCCTGG
>DASZYM010000154.1:0-12294 GCA_035545355.1 Dongiaceae bacterium | reverse complement strand
TGACCCTGGAGAACGAGCTGCAGGCGGCGCTGGCGCGCAACGAGTTCGAGCTCGCCTTCCAGCCGATCGTGCTCCTGAAGAACGACGACCTGGCCGGGTTCGAGGCGCTGATCCGCTGGAACAGCCCGCTGCGCGGCAGGGTCGGCCCCGACCAGTTCATCAAGCTCGCCGAGGAAGCGGACCTGATCGTGCCGATCGGCCGCTGGGTGATCGGCGCGGCGATCCGCAATTTCATCGAGTTCCAGCGCGCCTTCGGCGGCACGCGCGACCTTTTCGTCGCCATCAACGTCACCAAGCACTACCTGCGCGAGGCGACCTTCCTCGACAATATCGCGGAGCACGCGGCCTCCCAGGGGATGAGCGCGCGGCAGATCAAGATCGAGATCACCGAAAGCGTGCTGATCGACGACCATGAGGGCGCGATCGCCTGGATCCATCGCTGCAAGGAGCTGGGCTTCCGGGTCTCGATCGACGATTTCGGCACCGGTTATTCCAGCCTCGGCTACCTGCACCGCCTGCCGGTCGATGAGCTGAAGATCGACAAGACCTTCGTCGAGACGATGCTGAAGGAGGAGCGCTCGATGGCGGTGGTGCGCGCGATCGTCGGCCTCGCCCACGGCCTCGAGCTCGGCATCGTCGCCGAGGGGATCGAGACCGAGGAGGAAGCGGCGGCGCTGAAGGCGCTGGGCGTCACCTACGGCCAGGGCTTCGCCTTCGCCAAGCCGCTGCGCGCCGAGCAGGTCATGCGCTACATCCACGGCGACGTGCCGAAGCGCAGCGTCGGCTAGGTTCTCTAGGAGAGGCCGTGCCGGCGGCGGGCCATGGAGAAGGCCCATTCCACCGCCGCGCGTTCGGGTTTGGCCGTCTTGTCGGCGGCACAGCGCGCGAGCAGCGCCTGATAGGCGCGGCTGACCTCGTCGAACGGCGCGTCCGGCCGGACCCCGAGGATCTCGTGCCATTCGTTCGGCGTCGCGGCGCCGGCCGAGGCGCCGCCGCGGACGTTCAGCACCCACCAGACGATGCCGAAGCCGAGCGCGAAGATGACGACGAGCGCCACCGTCTGATAGTCAAGCCAGTCTGCCATCGATCGCCTTCCGCAATGCTTCGAGCCGCGCGATCTCGGCGGGATCGCTGGCGCCACGGCTCTGCGCCTCGAGCGCGAAGCGCAGCTCGCTCGCCGTCATCGCCCGCCGATCGTGGTCCATGCGCGCCAGCAGATCGAGCGCGGTGTATTCGCAGGGCGCGAGCAGCGCCAGCTTGCGCAGCAGGTTGAGCGAGACCGGCAGGCAGACCACCGCCTGGAAGGCGAGCGCGCCGTAATGCCGCCGGCTGAGGCCGAGCTCCGTCGCCAGGCGCCAGCCCATGAACAGCAGGAAGCCGGCGCAGATGAAGGCGCAGGCGACGGCGATCGCCAGCTCGCGATACCGCCCGGTCATCAGGAAATAGGGCGCGGCGCCGAACATCAGGCCGGCCTGGACCAGCAGCATCGGCCAGGCGCCGACGATCCGGTAATGGCAGCGGCGCAGCGGATGAAGGCGCAGCGCGGGCGCGCCCACGGTCGTCAGCGGCGCGGTCTTGAAGCCGGCGATCCAGGGCGTCAGCGGGTTCAGCATGGCCGGCACCCGGCCGCGCATCACATAGCTGCTGAGGCCGAAATCGAGCCGGATGGCGCGACGCTCGAAGACCAGCAGCCCCTGGCCCGGCCCCAGCAGGATCAGGCAGTCGGCGACATAGAGGCCGATCAGGGCCGCGAAGACCAAGCCGGTGGCGGACATCGGCCGATCGGTCAGTAATTCCGCTTGCGCCGGAACATCCGCTTCAGTCCGGCCCAGGCGGCCACGATCGGCACCCAGATGAACTTCCAGCTCGCCGCGAGCGCCAGGCCGAGCCATTTCCAGAAGCCGACCTTGGTGGCGACCGCCGCGGCACCGCCGGCGATCAGCGCCGCCAGGCCGTAGCTCGCGACCTTGTCGCCGGGCTTGAACTCGGAATATGTCTCGCCGGGATTGAAGTTGTAATGCGTCAGCGCCTGCTTGAACTCGGCGAGATCGGCGTCGAAATGCTGCGGCGAGGCGACCAGGATGGCGCTGGTCACCCCGCGCCGCCCGAGGATCTTGGTGAGGAAGTTGATCGCCTCGCCGTTCTCGTCCCGCAGGTCGAGCGCCCATTCCAGGCGCTTGGTCTGCTCGTCGTAATAGGGCGCCTTCTTCCAGCCGACGATCTGCAGCTCGCCCCAGCCGTTCTTGCGGCGCTCGACATTGGCCTGCTCGGTGCCTTCCTTGATGCTGGAGAGGATCGCGTCGGCGTCGATCTTCTCGTCGTCCTTGACGTAGCCGTCGGGCGAGAAGTCGATCAGCGCGAACCAATGCAGGTCGTCCGGTGCGAAGAGCTGCTCGTCCTCGGCATCGGGGGGATTCTGGTTCAGCACCATGAAGGTCTTGGTGTCGGCATTGTCGAGGAACACGTAGTGGTCCGGGACGCCGAACGTCGCGTTGCCGAGCGCCGGCAGGTCCTTCGGCCCGGCGACCCAATGCAGCGCCCGCACCTTCTGCTGGTACTCCTGGTCGCTCATCGGCTGCGTCTTGGTCTGCGTGTCGCTCTCGGGACCGGATGACGCGTCCTGCGCGACCGACCGCCCGGGCGCGGAAAGCACGAAAGCAAGCGCAACCGCCGCGACGATGTGGAACCGCATCGCCGATGCCGGCCGGATCGTCATGAGCCTCTCCCCCAAATCACTCCCGCGCGCGCATCTTACCGCAAGCCCTGGGAGAAGGCTCGGCATTTCTGAACGCACCGGTTGCAATGCTCCGGATTT
The DNA here is from genome assembly GCA_035545355.1 of Dongiaceae bacterium. GTDB lineage: Bacteria > Pseudomonadota > Alphaproteobacteria > Dongiales > Dongiaceae > Dongia. The sequence goes on along the minus strand of DASZYM010000154.1, from coordinate 9,479 downwards.
AACTATGCGGAGACCGGCAGCTTCTCGACGAAATCCATGGTCAGCCGGGCGAGGCCGTGATCGATCAGGTTGTTGTGATCGGCCTCGGGCAGGAACACCGCCTGCTTCGGCTCGTTCGCGGCGGCGTGCAGCATGCGGCCGAACCGGACCGCGGTCGTGCGATCGCGCTCGCCGTGCACGATCAGGACCGGCACCTGCACCCGCCGGATCTTGGAGAGTGAGTCGAACTTGTCCCTGATCAGCGGGCCGAAGGCGAACAGCGGATAGCGGGCCCGCGCCGAATGCAGGATCGAGGCAAGCGGCGCTTCCAGCACCAGCGCCAGCACCGGCTGCTCCAGCGCCATCTGGATCGCGACCGCCGTGCCGAGGGATTCGCCGAACAGCACGATCTGCCCGGAACGGACCTTCTGCGCCGCGACGAAGGCGAGGTTGGCGCGCGCATCGGCATAGACGCCGGCTTCGCTCAGGAGACCGGGATTGCCGCCATAGCCGCGATAGCCGACCAGCAGCACGCCGTAGCCGTTGGCGAGATAGTCGCGGATGCGTTCGGCGCGACCGCCGCGATGGCCGGCATTGCCGTGAAAATAGACGATGACGCGGCCATCGGGCCGCACCGCCGGCGCCCACCATGAATGCAGTGTCAGGCCATCCGCGGTCTTGATCCCGACCTCGGTCATCTGCTCGGCCAGGCCGGCCGCGGCGAGATCGGCGCGCGTGATGTCCGGGCGGAACACGATGTTGCGCTGCGTCGCATAGAGCAGCAGCAGGCAACCGATATAGATCACGGCGAAGACGGCGAGGATGATCCAGGACATGGCTGCGTCAGGGCGCCTCGGTGTTGGGAGTCTTCTGGTCGCCGTTTTGCGCGCGATAGCGCGCGACGAACCGGTCATACGCCGCGCGACCTGCCGTGCGGCACCAACTGCGCGATCCGCTGAGACCGTGATCCTGATAGTCGTAGTCGATCTGGATGTCGGCCGCGATCCGCAGCGTGCGATGCTGGTCGGCACTGAGCGGCATCTTCGCGAGCAGCTCGTCGCGGCGCAGCGCGAAGCCGCCCATCGATTCCGCGGTCTGCAACCCGCAGTAGTCGAGCAAGCCCCGGTCGTAATAGACCTGGAACAGGTCGGGATAGTCGCGCCGCGCCGTGTCATAGGGATCGGCTGCAAAGGCCGAGTAACAAAAAAGGACCACGACGAGCCCCGACCAACCGATCGCCGGCCGGATCGCATATGGGAATGCACTCCGCGCCGCCATCCGATGCCTCCTACTACGCGTGGGATCGATGCCGTTCATTGTATCAACCTATAGGGGGATCGGCCGCAAGGATTTGCCGGAGACGCTTCGGCGGCGACGCCGTTCGGAAAGATTTTCCGCCTAATCCACGCCTGTCCGATAAACCACAGTAGCGCGGCGGGTCTTGCTTTTCGGGGGTGACGCGCCCATGCTTCCCGCTGGCACTCCAGTATTCGACGGGTCGTGGGCATAGCGCCGATCCTGGAGCGCCAATAAGCGCGACAAGAATCAGAGTGATCAAAATGACCGATCAAGGCCAGCAGGGTGGCACCGAACTTAAAGGGCGCATCAAGTGGTTCAATCCTGAAAAGGGTTTCGGCTTCGTCTCGCCGGCGGACGGCGCGCCGGATGTCTTCCTCCATATCTCCGCATTGAAGGAAGCCGGATTGCAAGACGCGCCGGAAGGCTCGACGATCCATTGCCAGGTTGGGCAGGGTCGGAAAGGGATTCAAGTTCTGCGGGTGATCACGCTCGACACCAGCACCGCGACGCCGCGTTCGTCGGGCGGCGGCGGTGGCGGCGGCGGACGTCGTCCGTTCGGCGGCGGTGGCGGCGGACCGCGTCGCGATCATCGCCACGACGACCACTGAGGCGATATTCTTCCGATCGGCCGCGGGCGGCGCCGAAACGCCGCCCGCCGGGCTGATCGTCGAACCGGCATTGCGCTTGGCGGGCACACGGCCAACCAGATAACATCGCCGTCCGTCCCGCAACTTCAGAGTCGCGCATCTCCAGTCGCGCAGCAGAGCCGGCGCATGGCCTTCGATCACCGCGAGTTCCGCAACGCGCTCGGCAATTTCGCGACCGGCGTCACCATCGTCACGGCGCGAAGCCGTTCCGGCGAGGCGCTCGGCCTGACCGCGAACTCGTTCAACTCGGTCTCGCTCGACCCGCCGCTGGTCCTGTTCAGCCTCAATCGCCAGAACTACAGCCTGCGCTCCTTCGAGGAGGCGGGCAATTTCGCGATCAACGTGCTGCGCGACGACCAGCAGGAGATCTCGCGCATCTTCGCCACGGCCCTGACCGACAAATGGCAGGGCCTGGAATACGAGACCTGGGAGAGCGGCGCGCCGGTGCTGAAACATGCCTTGGCCGCCTTCGACTGCATCACCCATGCGGTCCATGACGGCGGCGACCACCTGATCTTCGTCGGCAAGGTGCTGCGCTTCGCCCACGATCCCAGCGGACGCCCCCTGCTCTATTTCCGCGGCAATTACAGCCAGGTCCATCCCGATCATTGAATGGTATCGGATTGGGCCTAGCCTGCACAGCTTTGGTCGCAAACCGATTGTCAATGTCCCCCAGCTTCGGTAGTGTTTTTGCCACGGCCGAGGCCCGCGACCGCTTGAGTCGTCCGTAGAAGACGCGCCGCGTCGCCCGCCCCTGGCACGAACAGGGAGAGCGTCCATGAAGAAGAGAGTTGCCGTGATCGGCGCCGGTCCGTCCGGGACCGCGGTGCTGCGTGCCTTCCAATCCGCTGCCGCCAAGGGCGCCGAGATCCCGGAAGTCGTGTGCTACGAGAAGCAGGACGATTGGGGCGGCCTCTGGAACTATTCCTGGCGCACCGGCACCGACGAATACGGCGAGCCGGTCCATTGCAGCATGTACCGCTACCTCTGGTCCAACGGGCCGAAGGAATGCCTGGAATTCGCCGACTATACGTTCGACGAGCATTTCGGCCGGCCGATCGCCTCCTATCCGCCGCGCGCCGTGCTCTGGGATTACATCAAAGGCCGGGTCGAGAAAGCGGGTGTCCGCCCCTGGGTGCGGTTCAGGACGCCGGTGCGCAAGGTCGAGCATGACGCCAAGAGCGGCAAGTTCGCGGTCACCGGGCACAACCTGGTCGATGACAGCTACACGACCGAGGAATTCGACAATGTCGTGGTCTGCAGCGGGCATTTCTCGGTGCCGAACGTGCCGGAATTCCCGGGCTTCAAGAGCTTCAACGGCCGGATCCTGCATTCCCACGACTTCCGCGACGCGGTCGAGTTCAGGGGCAAGGACATCCTGATCATCGGCCGCTCCTATTCGTCCGAGGATGTCGGCTCGCAATGCTACAAGTACGGCGCGAAGTCGATCACCAGCTCCTACCGCTCGCGGCCGATGGGCTTCAAATGGCCGGCCAACTGGGAGGAGAAGCCGCTCTTGCAGCGGGTCGAGAACAAGACCGCCTATTTCAAGGACGGCAGCTCGAAGGAGGTCGATGCCATCATCCTGTGCACCGGCTACCTGCACCATTTCCCGTTCCTGCCCGACGACCTGCGGCTGAAGACCGCGAACCGGATGTGGCCGCTCGATCTCTATCGCGGCGTCGTCTGGGAGAAGAACCCGAAGCTGCATTACATCGGCATGCAGGACCAGTTCTATACGTTCAACATGTTCGACGCGCAGGCCTGGTACAGCCGCGACGTCATCCTCGGGCGCCAGAAGCTGCCCGCGCTCGCCGAGATGCAGAAGAACAGCGCCGCGTGGCGCGCCCGCGAGGAGACGCTGGAGGACGCCGAGGACGCGATCTGGTTCCAGGGCGACTACACCAAGGAGCTGATCGATCTCACCGACTATCCGACCTTCGACATCGAGGCCGTCAACAAGACGTTCATGGAATGGGAGCACCACAAGATGGAGAACATCATGGGCTTCCGCGACAATGCCTATAAGTCGATCATGACCGGCAAGATGTCGCCCAAGCATCACACGCCGTGGCTGAAGGCGATGGACGATTCCATGGAGAGCTATCTGCAGGAATCGAATGCGGCGGCCGAATAGTCGGATCTGAACCCGGGGCTTTCAAGGCTTTGTTAATCCTGGGGAACTAGATTGACGCGGATCAGCGGGTTTCCCTTCCGGGAGCCCGCCATCTTCGGGGTCGGCACTATGAATTTCATCTCATCGAGTGCCCTGGAGCAGGACGGCCTGGCGGAAGGCGAGCTTGCGGCTCTGCTCAGCATCTCGCGGCGTATGAACGGCTTCCTCTATCGCTGCCAGAACGATGCCAGCTACACGATGCTCTACATGACCGAGGGCATCCGTCCGCTGACCGACTACCCGCCGGAGGATTTCATCGGCAACCGCGTCCGCGGCTTCAGCTCGATCTGCCATCCGGACGATGTGGGACGGGTCGATAAGGCGGTCGGCGCGGCGGTCGAGACCCGGACCAACTGGGACATCGACTATCGCCTGGTGCATCGCAACGGCAAGCCGGTCTGGATCAACGAGATCGGCGGCGGCGTGTTCGACGAGGCGGGACAGCTCCAATATCTCGAAGGCTGCATCGTCTCGATCGCCGACCGCAAAGCTCTGGAGATGCAGAACCACGAGATCGTCGATCACCTGGCCGATGTCAGCCGCGAGATCGTCAACGGCACCGGCAACATCCTGCGCGTGCTCGGCGCGCTGAAGATGCTGGCCTTGAACGCGCGGATCGAGGCGACCCGGGCCGGCGAGTTCGGCCGCGGCTTCAACGTCGTCGCGCAGGAGATCAAGTCGCTCGCCGCCGCGACCGGCGAGGCGGCCGAGAACATCAAGACCCTGACCCGCGACCTGCAAACCACGCTCGAGCAAGCCAAGCAGGATTGAGTCCGCCGGCGGATCGGTGGCAGCAGGCTGAGCACCGTCCCCTCGGGCAGCAGATCGCCCGGCGCTCAGAACACGGTCCGGATCAGTCTGGCCAGATCATCGATATCGTAGGGCTTCGCGATGCGATGCGCCGACCGGAACTCGACGGGCACCGTCCCCTGATCGCCGTAGCCGGTGAGAAAGATGAAGGGAACGCCCCGCTCCAGCAGCTTGCCGGCGAGCGAAAACGATGTTTCGCCGTTGAGGTTGATGTCGAGGAGCGCTCCGGTCAGCCGCCCGTCTTCCGCCCCCGACTGCGCCATCAGGTCCGCGCCGCGCTCGACATTCGGCGCCGGTCCGACGATTTCACAACCATAGTCGCGCAAAGCCTCGCACAGCGTGTCGGCGACGAGGAAATTGTCCTCCACCACCAGGATCTTCATGCCGGAGAGATCGGCATCGCCTTTCATCGGCCCTCTTATCCGCGATCCACGCGCTGCACATTCCGTCGCGACGGGAACTCAATGACGCAATGAACGCCCGAGGGTCGGAGTTCCAGGTGAACATGACCCGAAATCTCATATTCGACGCTGCGCTTCACGAAAGCGGTGCCGAAGCCTTCCGCGGCATCGGCGTCGACTCTCGGCCCGTCGCTCTCCTCCCAGGTCAGGGAAACGCCGTCCTCCTCCCCGACCTTGGCAAGCCGCCAGCGGATGCTGATCCGCCCGGCCCGCGCCGAAAGCGCGCCGTATTTCGCGGCATTCGTGGCGAGCTCGTAGAACACCATGCCCAACGTGGTCGCCGCGCCCGGCTCGAGCGTCAAGGACGGCCCGTCGATCTGGACGTTCTTCCCGTCGGCCGAAATATAGGGCCGCAGCATGTTTTCGATCAGCTCGCGAAGGCCGGCGCCCTGCCAGTTGCCCTGGGTCAGGAGGTCGTGGGTCCGCGCCATCCCCTCGAGCCGTCCGAGGAAGGCCTCCGAAAACTGCGCGACATTCTCGGTGCCGCGCATCATGCGGGTCGCCAGGGCGCTGATCGTGGTGATGATGTTCTTCACCCGGTGCTGCAGCTCGTGCAGCAGGACCTGCTGCTGCGCTTCGGCGCGCTTGCGCTCGGAGATGTCGAGGATCGCGGCGATCCCGCCCCTGACCGTGCCGTCGTCGTTCAACAGCGGCGTGGCGGAGATCAACGCGGCGAACCGCGAGCCATCGGCCCGCAGGACCTCGCCGTCGAAGCTGGAAACCGGCTCGCCGGTGCGGGCGGTCACCTGCAACGGCTGCTCCTGCCGCGGGATCTCGCGGTCGCCGGCGAAGAGGCGCAGGTTCGACGTGTTCGATCTCAGCACGCCTTCGCCGCGACTCTCGCCCAGCAGGTCGGCGCCGAACCGGTTGATCCGGATCTGGCCGCTGCGCTTGTCGTCCATGATCAGGATGCCGACCGGCACCAGCTCCAACAGCGTCTCGAGGCTCTGGATCCGGTTGCGCAGGTCGCGGGTCAGCTCGTTGATGCGCTCCTCCGCGGCGGTGATCTTGGTCACGTCCATGAAGGTGATGACGACGCCGGCGATCACGTTGTCCACCGTTCGATACGGCAGGATGCGCATCACATAGCGCGCGTCGTTGTAGTTGCTCTCGACCTGGCGCTCGATGGTGGAAAGCGTGCGCAGCACCTTCTCCGCGTCCTCCTGCACGGTGTCGGAGGCGAAGCGGGCGCGGACATGGGTGATCGGCCGACCGGTATCGCTCTCCACCAGCCGGAACACGTCCTTCGCCGCCGGCGTGAAGCTCTTGACGGCGAGGTTGCGGTCGAGGAACACGGTGGCGATCTGCGTGCTCTCCAGCAGGTTGGCGATGTCGCTGTTGGCGCGGCTCAGCTCCTCGACCCGGGCATTCAGCTCGGCGTTCACCGTCTGCAGCTCTTCGTTGATCGACTGCAGCTCCTCCTTCGAGGTCTCGAGCTCCTCGTTGGCCGATTGCAGCTCCTCGTTCATCGAGGAGAGCTCTTCGTTGCCGGACTTCAGCTCCTCGTTCGAGGATTCCAGCTCCTCGGTAGTGGTCTGCAGCCGTTCCTTGGTGGCGCGCAGCTCCATTTCCAGTTGGCGGAGATTGGTGTTCTCCAGATCCTCGATCGCCTCGGCCGAATCGCCGTCGGGCGTCAGCTTGATGCCGCCGATATCCTGGAACACGACCATGTAGAGCGGATCCGAGGCGCCGAGCGCGCGCAGCGGCTGGACCACCAGGTTGATGGTCTGCCGCCCGCCATTGGTGCCGATCACGACGTTCGCCTGGGTCACGATCTGGCCGGTGCTGGTCGAGCGGTGCACGGCGGCGCGAAGGTCGGGGCGAAGGCCGCGCCGCGCCATGCTGAAGATGTCGGTCTTCGGCGCGCCGGCGGCGAGCTCGAGATACTTGCCGGTGCGCGGCGAGGCGAGCAGCAGGTCGCCCTCCGCGCTGATGACGACGAAAGCCGGCGTATAGCGGTCGAGAAGCTGGCGCTCGGCCAGGGCCTGGAGCGTCTCGTGCTCCTGGGTCGGCCGCGCGGTCGGCGTCAGCTTGCGGCGGTTGCCGTCGGGCGTCGTCAGCGGAAATTCCGGCAGCCTGCGCTCGATCTGCGGGCGGCGCTGGAAGATCCGATGGATCTTGTCCACGGTCGCGAACAGCCGCGAATGCCGGGTGACGTTCTCGGAATTGCCCAGGAACAGGTATCCGGAATCGCTGAGCGCATAATGGAACAGCGGAACCAGCCGGTTCTGCAATTCGGGCGTCAGATAGATCAGCAGGTTGCGGCAGGAGACCAGGTCGAGCTTCGAGAACGGCGCATCGCGCAGCAGGTTGTGCGCCGAGAACAGGCAGATCTCGCGGATGTCGCTGTTGATCCGGTAGCTGCCGTCCTCGCGGGCGAAATACCGTTCGAGAAACCGCTCCGGAATATCGCGCGCGATCGCCGCGGGATAGCGTCCGATCCGCGCCACCTGCAGCGCCTGCTCGTCGATGTCGCTGGCGAAGATCTGCAGCTTCGGCGCCGATTGCGATTTCGGCATATGCTCCCGGAGCAGGATCGCGATCGAATAGGCCTCTTCGCCGGTCGAGCAGCCGGGGACCCAGACGCGAACCGAATCCTCGGCGCCCTTGCCGATGAAGAGCTTCGGGATCACCTCGCGCTCCAATGCATCGAACGCCTTGGGGTCGCGGAAGAAGTTGGTGACGCCGATCAGCAGGTCCTGCAGCAGCGCGTCCAGCTCCTGCGGATCCTTGCGCAGCCGCTCGATGAAGGGCTGCACGTGGTCGATCTGCAGCACCTGCATCCGCCGCTGGACCCGGCGTGCGACGGTCTTGTCCTTGTAGCCGCTGAAATCGTGACCGGTCCTGGCGCGCAGCAGCGCGCAGATCTGCGCCAGGTAATCCGTGGTGCTCGGCAGCACGCCGTCCGGACCCTTCTGGCCGTCCACTTCCGCCAGATGGTGGAAGTAGTCGTTGATCCGGCCCATGATCTCCTCGGCCGGCAGGATGAAGTCGACCAGCCCGGTGGCGACGGCGCTGCGCATCATCCCGTCATACTCGGCACCGCGCTGCGCGATCGACAGGCCGCCCTGCTCCTTCACCGCGCGCAGGCCGAGCGTGCCGTCGCTTCCGGTCCCGGACAGGATCACGCAAGCCGCGCGTTCCCCCCGCGCCTCCGCAAGCGAGGTGAAGAAGGTATCGATCGGGGTGCGATAGCCGCGCTCTTCGTGCAGCTCGGAAATCTGCAGCCGATCGCCGACCAGGGTGAGGGCGGTGTTCGGCTGGATCACATAGACATGGTCCGGCTCGGCCTGCATCGTGCCGGTGACGTTGACGACCGGCACGGGGCTGACCTTCGTCAGCAGCTTTCCGAGCTGGCTCTCTTTCGCGGGATCGAGGTGCTGGACGACCACGAAGGCCACGCCGCTCTTTGCGGGAATGGTCGGGATGAGCACCTGCAGGGCGTCGAGACCGCCGGCCGATGCCCCGATGCCGACCACCGGAATGGGGAACATCTGCGCCGGCGCTTCGGTGTCGGCCTTCTCACTCTCCCGAACCCGCAACTTCTTCGGTGCCTTCATCGTGGATCAGATCCTTCTGCCGGTCGCGATACTTGGCGAGCCGGAGCATGAGCTCGGCGTTCTCCTCATATTCGTCGGCACGAGAATCCAGTCGGTCGGCAAGTTCATGGCGCTGATGCCCCCGTTCTTCTTGCGCCATCCGGCGCGCCAGCGTCGCCCGCTCTTGATGCGAGCGCAGCAGTTGCTGGAGCATTTTATCGATCTCGGCGTCCCTCGCGGCGAGAGAGGCTTCGGCCGTGTAGGCGTGCCCGATGTGACAGCGGTAGCGAAGCATACTGCCGTCATGGATTTCCCACAAGGAGCCCTGGCATTCCGGGCAACTGAAGGGCGACAGATCGCCCAGGGAATCCTCGGCTTTCATGCCGCTCACGTCCTGCGCTGCGATCGCCGTTTCGAGGCGGATATCGACCGGGATGTCCGGTGTCGACGTGGCCGGAATCCGGCAGAGCCGACCGAGCAGGTCCGGCATCTCGGCAAGCGGGGCGACATGATCCACATCGACATGCCTGATGGCGCTGAGCGGCATCTCCGGGAAGGCGGCGTCTTG
>DASZYM010000153.1:0-11175 GCA_035545355.1 Dongiaceae bacterium | reverse complement strand
CGACCGGATCGTTGGGACCGCGGCTGCCGGCGAGGATCAGCGCGTCGATGGCGCTCAACCGAGGGCCTTCTCGAAGACCCGGTGCTTCTTATAGGCCTTGCCGCCGAGGCCTTCGAGCACGCGGCGCATCGGCATGTTGTCCTCGAGGATCCAGGACATTTCGAGGCTGGTCATGCTGCGTTCCAGGAAGCGCGCGCGCAGCTTCTCGAACATCAGCGGCAGCAGGGTGGCGCCGAGCACGGTGCCGTGATGCTTGCGGCGGATGCCCATCAGCGGGATGCGGCCGGAGCGCACCTTGTTGGTCTTCAGGCGATAGAGCAACTTGGCGATGCCGAAGGGGAAGAGCTTGCCGTCGATGTCGCGCGCCGCCTCCAGCAGGTTGGGCAGGCAGATCATCATGCCGGCGGCCTCGCCGCCTTGCTCGGCTATCACCACCATCTTCGGGTCGATCAGCAGCTTCAGTCCCTTGGCGGCGGCCGCCATCTCCTTCTCGGTGAAAGGGACCATGCCCCAATTGTCGGCCCAGGCATCGTTGAAGATGTCGATGACCGTCGCGACCTCTTGGTTGAAGCGCTTGTCGTCGAGGTTGCGCACCACGACCCCGGTCTCCTTGACCGCGCGGTCGAGCATGCGCTTGGAGCCCAGGGACCGGTAGTCGTCCTTGTCGAGATGATAGGAGATGACGTCCTTCACCTTGGCATAGCCGCGCCGCTCGATATGCGGCGCGTTGTAGGGCGGGTGGAACGGCATCATCAGCATCGGGAGGGAGTCGAAGCCTTCGACCAGCACGCCGATCTCTTCATTCGTGGTGAAGCTCACGGGCCCGACGGCGCGCGCCATGCCGCGCTGCTTGAGCCAGGTCTCGGCGGCGTCGATCAGCGCGGTGAAGACCGCCGGATCGTCCTCGGCGTCGAGGAAGCCGAAATGGCCGGTCCGGTCGGCGTATTTCTTCTGATGCAACGCGTCGATCTGCGCGGAGATGCGGCCCACCACCTTGCCGGCGCGGCGCGCGAGGAAGAGCTGCACCTCGGCATGGTCGAAATAGGGGTTGGTCTTGGGCGTCAACGCCTCGCTGCGCTCCATGTCGAGCGGCGGGGTGTAGCCGCGCATGCCGCGATAGAGCCGCTTGGGCAGCCGGATGAACTCGGCGAGGTCCGACTTGCCGGAAACCGGCGTGACCTGGATCGCGTTCACGGCAGCGCTATTCGGCGGGCTCGGCGGGGGTCTGTTGGCGGAAGCGGCGGGGATTGCCGTCGCCGCGGGTGAAGTTCGAGCGCTCGTTCACCCAGGGATACTTGCGCGCCATCTCCTCGGTATAGCCGATGTTGAAGACGGTGGCGCTCTTCGGCACCTGCTTCGCCTTGGCGTAATGCGTGGCGAAGACGCGATCCCAGAGGAAGTTGGTGATGCCGTAATTGCCCTGCTCATTGTGGAAATGATGGGCGAGGTGGAGCTGCTTGATGCGCTTCATGAACGCCGTCTTGGGCGCGGTGTTCAGGTGCTGCATGCAATGGCAGAACTCGTAGAACAGGGTGATCACGATGCCGGCGCCGAACGCCATGGCGGAGCCCGCCGGTCCGCCGATCAGATAGCCGAGCGGCAGGGTCACGATGGCGATGGTCGGCAGCGTCGTGTAGAGCGCGCCGAACAGCACGACCAGGTTGTGCGGGTCCTGGTGATGGTCGAAATGGATCCGCTTCCAGACCGAGGCGGTCAGCGGCGAGCGATAGAGATACTGGCCGTGCAGCACCCAGCGGTGAAGGATGTACCAGACGAAGGGATAGACCACCGCGGTCAGTACCCAGGCCGCGACCAGCGGCCAGGCCGACACGTACCAGCGGCCGACGAAGGTGAAGCTCACCGCGGCGACCGCGATATAGGCGAGCACGGACGGATAGGTGAAGAAGGCCAGGAACAGGTCCTTCAACGACATCCGCGCCAGGTTATGCGTCCGATTCTTCCAGAAGCCGCCCATCATGCCGCCGTGTTGTGCCGGGAAATGCGCCGGTAATCTAGGCGAATCAAGGCATTGGGGCAAGCGCGGCGCCCCTCGAAACGGCGCAGCGGAGCTATGCCGGCTGCGATGGGCGGGCGCGCTCGATGAAGAAGATCCAGAAGGTCCGGCCGCCGTGATAGAGCGCCGTCAGCGCCTGCCAGAGGACGATCAGATAGAGCGTCGGCACGCCGAGCCCGATGTAATAACCGACTGTAAATAAAGGAAGATTGATGTTGCGACGGGAGATGAAGGTGCGCACGAACCCGTCGATCGGCGCATGGGTGTGCAATCCCTTGTGAAATCGCCGCGGATAGATCGCCAGGATCAAACGGTCGAGCACATAGAGTCCGAGCATGACCAGCCCCGCGGTCCAGGCCGGCGATGACAGGTTCCCGCCGGTCAGCCCCCAGGCCCAGGCGAGGTACCAGAAGGGCGGATGCACCAGGTCGAGTCCATGATCGAGAATGTTGCCGATCCAGGAATCGGTGAAGGTCAGGCGCGCGAGCTTGCCGTCCACGGAATCGAGCACGCTCATCCCATAGGCGCAGAGGAAACCGCCGAGGAAGTGCCCGCCGGCAAAGAGCGGCACCGCGAGGATGGTGAGGAAGATGCTGACCGCGGTCACCGTGTTGGGATGCACGCGGGCGCGGGCCAGCGGCGGGACCAGCAGCCAGACCAGAGGCGGGTAGACATACTTGGTGAAGAAATCGGTCGAGCCCTTGTAGTTCGACCAGAACAGGAAGCGCTCGACCTCGCGCGCGGTCCGCGCGCTGTCGACGCGGAAGAGATAGTAGGGCGTGCTGCGCCTGAGCTTGCGGATGAAGGCGGGAAACTCCGCCTGGGTCAGGACCGGGAGCGCGCCGAGCGCCGCCGAGAGCGTCGTCGCGGTCGCGGCGATCTTGGCGCGATCGCCGGGCTCGATGCGCGCCATCACCGCGCCCTGGTTCGGCGCGTCGACGGCGGCGATGCGGCTGCCGGCATGGGTGCCGAGATAGCCGTAGAGCCGGGCATCGACCAGGCTCGCGGCATCGGTCACCAGCAGCGGCGCGTCGCCGAGCGCGGCGGCGAGGCGTTCGCCCACCGTGCCGGCGGTCTGCGCGATGCGGACCGGGCATTTCAGGCGCGGCTCCATCACGAAGCTGGGCTCGGCGCTGCCGGTGCCGACATCGACGATGACTTCGGAGAGCTCGATCTTCTGATGGCGCGCGGCCTTGAGGTGCCGCTCGATCAGGGACATGCCGAAGACGCGCTCGGGCGAGACCGCCGCCGCGTCGATCCACAATTTCATCTGTTCAATAACCTTCGAGACGGATCAGCCAGGCACCGCCGATGCTGGCGAAGACGAGGATGGGCATCCAGGCCGCGACCACCGGCGGCACCGCGCCGGATTCGCCCAGTGACATGACGAGGCCGTCGGCGACGAAATAGAGGAAGCCCAGGATGAAGCCGACCGCCATGCCGCCGGCGAGGCCGCGGCCGCGCTGATAGACGCTGTGGGCCACCGGCGCCGCCAGCAGGATCATCAGGATCGAGCTGACCGGGATGGCGAAACGCTTCTGCAGCCAGGCTTCGTAGAAATAGGTCGGGCGCACGCCGACCTCGTCGGAGGTCGCGAAGGCCCAGATCTTGGTGAGCGGCATCGCCTGCGGCAGCTCGATCAGGTTGGAGAACTCGGTCGGCGTGAGCGTCGTATCCCAGGGCTGCTCCCCCTGATAGACCGAGTTGGTCGCATGGTCCGGCGAGATGGTGGTCGACCAGACGTCGCGCAGGGTCCAGGCATGTTGCTTGGTGTCGTAATGCGCGGTGCCGGCCTCGCGGAAGGCGGAGATCACGCCGTTATCGGTGCGGGCGTAGATCTTCACCCGGCGGAGCAGGGCGCCGTAGCTCTCGACCTTGCCGACCTCGACCACCGACTTGCCGTCCTGGAGGAAGAGCGAGGGCGAATCGTCGGCGCGGGAGATCTTGTCGACATAGATGTCCAGCTTCACCATCGTATTGATCGCGCGCGGCACGATCTGATCGGCCAGGATGAAATGGCCGATCGCCACCAGCGCGACCGCCGGCAGAAAGGCGAGCAGCACCGCGTTGTAGGGCGCGCCCGAGGCCTTGTAGGCGAGGATCTCGTTGTCGCGCTCCAGGCGTCCCAGCGTCATCAGCGCCGCGAGGAGCACGACGAAGGGAATGAGGAAGCTGACGATCTCGGGCAGGCGCAGCACGGCATAGATGCCGAGCTCGCTCAACGCCCCGTCGCTGCGCCGCAGGACGTCGATGCTGTTGGAGAGCAGGTCGAAGAGCTGCATCAGCGCCGTGAAGCTGATCAGCAGCAGCGCGAACTGCGTGAAGAAGACGCGCAGGATGTAGCGGCTGAAGGTGCTCATTCGGCGGGCTTCGCCCGGCGACGCACCAGGCGGCGTCGCAGCCAGTCGGTGCCGTTGTTGATGCCTTCGAAGAGATGCGCCAGCGGATCCTGGCCCGGCCGGCGGTCGGCGAGCCAGAACAGCCACAGGCTGGCGGCGCCGAACAGCAGGCACGGCACCCACAATGCCGGGAACGGCCCGAGGATGCCGCGCCGGACCATCGCCTCGCCGAACTGGATGATCTCGTAATAGACGATCAGGAACAGGACGCCGACGATCATCCGCATGCTCTTCGAGGTGCGCCGCGAGGAGATGCCGATCGGGAAGGCGAGGAAGGGCAGGAACAGGATCGAGACCGTCCGGGTCAGGCGCTCATGCACCTCGGCCATCACGTCCTTGTGGTCGAGGTAGTCCGGCGTGTGCCCGTAGAAGCTCAGCAGCTCGAGGAAATCGAGCTCGGATTCCTTCTCGCCGCGATCGCGGAACGGCTCGGGGGAGATCGCTTCCAGGGGCAGGTCGAGCTGGTCGAAGGTCATGGCGCGGACGGAATCGCCGGCCGGAGTCGCCTCCATGCGGATGCCGTGGTGCAGCACCAGCACCATGGAAAGGTCGGCGCGCTTGATGAGATCGCCGCGTTCGGCGGTCAGCAGCACCGAGCGGCCGTTATCGTCCTCCTCCTTGACGAAGATGCGCGAGAGCTCGCGGCCGGCATTGGAAATGTCGTTGATCAGGATGGTCTTGCCGCCGAAGCCGGTGAAGAAGGCGCCGCGCTCGATCGCCGAGTTCCACTGCGTCTCGGTGACGAGATGGACCAGCGCCCGATAGCCGAAGCGGGTATAGGGCTCTAGCCAGCCGAGCAGGTAGGCGCTGACGAAGACCAGCACCAAAGCGAGGGCGAGGGCGGGGGCGAGCAGGCGGGTGAGCGAGATGCCGCTCGCGCGCATCGCGTCGAGCTCGCTGTCGCTGGAAAGCCGGGAGCCGGCGAACAGCACGCCGATGAACAGCGCCGCGGGCAGGGCGATCGCCAGGTAGAACGGCACCAGGTTCGCCAGCATCTCGAGGATGATCGAGAGCGGGCTGCCGCGATTGGCGAAGAGATCGAGCAGATGGATCAGCCGCTGCATCAGCAGCGCCGCCATGGCGATGCCGACCGAAGCGAAGAGCGGCATCGAGACGCGCCGCAGGATATAGACGTCGATCAGGCGCATTGCGGCTCGAGCGTCCCGGCCGCGAGCGGCGGCAGGTCATGGCCGAAGCTCATCTCGCCCGCCGGCGCATAGGCGGCGCCGTCGGCGGTCAGCTCGCGGACCGAGACCGCGAGCTGCCATGCGCCGTTCTCGCGGCGGCCGATGCGGTAGATGTGATAGCGCGACGGGTCCTTGTGGTTCTTGGCGGCGGCGGAAGCCGAGGGCACGCCGAAGACCGGCACCGGCCCCGCGGGCGAAGCGAGCCGGCCGAGGCTGGAGATGTGCATATGCCCATGCAGCACCAGCTCGGCGCCCGCCTGTGCGATGACCGCCGCGAAGGCACCGGCGTCGCGCAGGCTCTTGCGCTTATAGGCGCCGCCGGCGAAGGGCGGGTGATGGATCAGCACGACGCGGAACAGGTTCTCTTGGCCGAGCGCCGCCAGCATCTCGCCGAGGCGCTGGAGCTGCTGCGGCCCGAGCTCGCCGGCGGCGACGAACGGCGCGGTCGGGATCGCGGTCGAGACACCGACCAGCGCGACCTCGCCGAGACGGCGGACGAACGGAAAATCCTTCTCGTCGCGCGGCGCGCGCTCGGTCGCGCCCTCGCCGGCATGGCGGCCGGTCATGTAGTCGCTCCAGAGCCCGGTCGATCGCGCCCAGGGTGCGGCGACGTAGGCGTCGTGATTGCCGGGGACGACGGTCACGTCGCATCCCGGGCCGAGCCGTTCCAGGAACTCGCGCGCCTGGACGAACTCGTCGCCGAGCGCGATGTTCACCAGATCGCCGGTGACGGCGATGTGGTCGGGCTGCTGTGCCTTGAGATCGGCCGCCAGCACGTCCAGCACCTCGCGGCGATGGATCGCGGAACGCCGCAGCCGCCAGGAGAGATAGCCGGTGATGCGCTTGCCCATGAGCGCGCGCAGCCCCGGCGGGGGCAACGGCCCGATATGCAGATCGGAAATATGCGCCAGGGAAAGGCTCTGCAACCGACGGCCCGCCTCTTTCCGCTTCTCATCGTGTCCGCGGTAAATGTCCCAGCCTCCGAAGCCGGTCAAGGCTTGATTTTGCAGGAACTTTCGACCCCGGAATAGTGTGGACGGCTGTATTCGGATAGCGCTATCAGTGGCCCCACCTGCCGCCGTCGCGCGAGAGATTCGTTAACGATTTCAATGGTGGACCAGACTTCACGCCAACCCGCGGCCCGGATCGTGCACGTTCCGGCCGAGGGCGGTCCGCCGCCTGCGCGCATTTGGGGCATGACCGGCGCCGAGCGCCTGGAGCGCATACTGCGCCGGGCAAATGCAGGGCCGGATTCGAACCCTTCCGTGCTTCTGCGCGACGACTTCGTCTATGACGAAGTGCTGGTGCGGGCACTCCTGGCAAAACCCGGTGTGGTGTTGATGACGGCAGAGGGGATGGCGGTCGCGTTGCATGCTCCAGGAACTGGGGGCAACGACCGTGGGGGCAATGAGGACGCGTTGCGGCGCGGGGCAGCCGAAGCCGGCTTGCGGCCGGTGGACGCAGTCACCCTGGCCAGCAGCTACAACAAGAGCCTGCGCAAGCGCGCGGTACCCTACCTGCTGCGGATCGGCGGCATGCCGGCGATCGCGATCGAGCGGCGGATGTTCGACGGCGCTTATAAGGGCGTCACCGACTTCGTCACCAAGCGCGTCTGGCCCTGGCCGGCCTTTCACGTCACTAGGCTTTGCGCGCGGCTCGGCATCTCGCCCAATTTCGTGACCGCGATCAGCCTCGTCTGCGTGCTGGCGGCGATGGGACTCTTCTGGAATGCGCAATTCGACGCGGGCCTCGTCTGCGCCTGGGCCATGTGCTTCCTCGACACGGTCGATGGCAAGCTGGCGCGGGTGACGCTTCGCTCGACGCCCTTCGGCAACATCTTCGATCACGGCATCGACCTCATCCATCCGCCGTTCTGGTACTGGGCCTGGTACGAGGGACTGATGGCAACCGGCGGCGGCGATCCGGCGCTGCTGCGCCTCGCGCTCATTCTGATCGTCCTGGGCTATGTCGGCGGGCGCCTGCAGGAGGGGCTGTTCAGCCTGCTGTTCGGCATCGAGATCCATATCTGGCGGCCGCTCGATTCCTGGTTCCGCGAGATCACCGCGCGGCGCAATCCCAATCTCTTCATTCTCACCGTGGCGACCATCCTGGGCGCACCGGATCAGGGCTTCATCGCGGTCGCCTTCTGGACGGCGATCTCTTTCATCTTCCACACCATCCGCATCCTGCAGGCATTGCTCGCCAAGGCGATGGGCAAGGCGCCGGTCTCCTGGCTTTCCGAGCCGATCGCGCAAGCATCGCGCCCCCTGGCGTCATGAAGCCCGTCATCGGCAAGCCCGTCATCGGCGTCATCAGCAACGCGCGCAGCCGGCGCAACCGCACCTCGCTGGTCGATCTCTTCGCGCTGCTGCACGATTATCCGCAGGTGAAGCACCACGCGCTGCACGAGGTCCTGGAACTGCCGCAGAGCCTGCGCGAGATGGCTGCGGAGGGCGTCACGCATCTCGTCATCGGCGGCGGCGACGGCACGGTGCAGGCGGTGATCAGCGAGCTGATCAATGCCAGCCCCTTTTCCCAGCCGGTCAAGCTCAGCCTGCTGCCGGCGGGCATGACCAATGTGGTCGCTTTGGACATGGGCATCACCCACAAGCCGGTGCCCTATCTGAAGCGCCTGATCGAGCGCGTGGAGGCGGGGCAGGAGGGCGAGCGCGTCGATCGCCCGGTCCTGTCGCTCGACCTCAAGGATGGCGGGCCGCTGATCCACGGCTTCCTGATGGGCGCGATCGCCTTCTACCAGGGCACCATCCTCGGCCGCGACAAGGTGCACGGCCTCGGCTTCCAGCAGAGCCTCGGCAGCAAGCTCGGCCTGGCACTCTCGGCGCTCAAGGTGCTGTGGTACGGGCCGGGGGAGAAATCCGGCTTCAACGGCGAGCGCGTGACGCCGATCATCGACGGCAGGGAGGGCGGGGCCGAGGACCTGTTCCTGGTGGTCGCCACGACCTTGAGCCAGATCCTTCCCGGCGTCTCGCCGTTCTGGGGCGAGGGCGAGGGGCGGATGCGCCTGACCATCGTCCGCCATCCGCCCAAGCGCTTCGCCCGCGCGCTTCTGCCGGCGATCAAGGGCAGGCCCAGGCCCTGGATGGCGGATTACGGCTATTGCAGCCGCCGCGCCGAGCAGCTTGAAATCGACCTGACCAGCCCGGTCGTGTTCGACGGCGAGTTCCTGGAGACCGATGGCGGCCCGGGCTTCAAGCTCTCGGTCGGCCCGACCCTGGCGTTCCACCGCTTCTGAGGACGGGATGGCCGATCCGATCCAGGCGATCATCGGCGAGGAAATGACCAGGCCGGTCGCGGCGGCGGTGACGGCCGCGGCCCAGGCGGTGCGTGCGCCGCATCAGCGCGCCGCCGTCGCCGTGCTGTTCTACGGATCCTGCCTGCGCGTGCCGGAAGCGGATCTGGGCGACAACCTGCTCGACTTCTACGTCATCGTGGACGACTACCGCGCCGCCTATGACAAGAGATGGCTCGCGGTCGCCAATAGGCTGCTGCCGCCGAACGCGTTCTACCGCGAGGCGCCGTGGCAGGGCGGCAGCATCCGCAGCAAATACGTCGTGATCTCGCTCGCCGATTTCGAGCGCGGCTGCGCGCCGCAGACCCGCAACGTCTCGATCTGGGCGCGCTTCGCCCAGCCGGCGCGGCTGGTCTGGGTCCGCGACGCCGCGACCACCGACCGCCTGCTGGCGGCCTGCAGCGATGCCGTGCGCACGATGTTCCGCAATGCCTGGCCACTGGAGCCCGCGTCGCGCGATGCGGCGACGATCTGGACCCGCGCCTTCCGCGAGACCTATGCCGCCGAGCTCCGGCCCGAGACGGCGGGACGCGCGCAGCACATCTTCGATGCGGACCGCGCGCGCTATGAGGCACTGACGCCGTTGCTGATCGAGGCGCTGAAGCAGCCCTATCAGACGCCCGAGGCGGCTCAAGCCGCTTGGCGAGGCCGCAGACGACTAGGCAAAACGCTCAACCTCGCGCGGATCGTGAAGGGCACCTTCACCTTCGACGGCGGCTTGGATTATGCGCTGTGGAAGATTCAGCGGCATTCCGGGAAGACCGTGCCGGTGACGGATTGGCAGCGGCGGCATCCGCTGCTGGCAGCACCCGGCCTGGCCTGGCGGCTCTACCGGATGGGTGCCTTCAGATAGCGCCTTCGGCCGCCGCGGAATCGGCGCGCACCGTCGGCGCAGCGGGACGCGCCTTGCGCGGCGCGGCGGGTGGCGCCGCGTGCGGGTGGATGATGCGGCTATAGGCCGACATCTTCGGATTGAAGATGAAGTTCAGCACCACCCAGGTCCAGGAGCGGTAGGAGGACCGGTTGTCGTAGAACTCCGGCGCCATCGCTTTCAGCTTCGGCAGGTTGTTCCACGGCACGTTGGCGAAGTCGTGGTGCTCGACATGGTAGCCCATGTTGAACGAGACGCGGTTGAGGATGCCGTAATAGGAGTAGGTGTCCTGCTTCACGTCGGTCGCGTAATGCTCCTGGATCCAGCGGCCGCCCAGCGGATGGAGCCCCAGCGCGAAGACCGTCGAGAGCAGCAGGTAGGCAAAGGCGCCGATGCCGAGGAAATAGAGCACGGCGAGATCGACCAGCACTTGGACGATCATGTTGGCGGCGGTCCAGCGGTCCATGACCGGCATGCCGAGCAGCACCTTCTCCTTGTAGGGCCGCATCATCTGCGAGACCGAGAGGCAGGCGACCCAGAGCGCCTTGCGCCAGGTGGAATTGCCCATCCACTCGGCCTCGGCGCGCATCACCACGTCGGGATCGCGCTCGTACTGGCCGAGATACTTGTGGTGCATCAGGTGGTATTTGCGGAAGCCCATAGCGCTCGGGAACATCAGCGCGAAATCGCAGCAGATGCCGAGCACGCGGTTCCAACTCTGCTTCTCGAACGGCGTGTCGTGCACGCATTCGTGCATCAGCACATAGAGCGCGTGGTTGACGAAGGCGCCGAACAGATAGGCGGCGATCGGGATGATCCACCAATGAGTCCGGCCGATATAGAACGCGACCGCGAATTGCAGCGCGCCGAGGCCGACGACCCAGGCGGCGGTCCACGGGCTCTTGGCGATCAGCTTCCGCGCGTCCGGATGTGCGGCGAAGATATCGCGCCGGCGCTGGAAGTGCTCAATCGCGTCGTCCCGGTAGATGAAGTCCAAAGGCTCGGTACTCAAAATCCACAACCCCATGCGACGCCGGCGCGTCGACCCGCGAGTCGACTCATCCAGGCATCGGCCATAATGGGCCGGAATGTGTCATTTCCGGCCGCGCCCCGCAGCAAATTTCATCCGCGCCCGCACCATAAACGATTTAACGCTTTCGGTCCGCAGACCCGGCGTCGCAGGGAGATTTCGTCGCGGATCAGCAGGTTAGGGTTGGTCCGCCGTCCCGGGCGGCCTTTCGCGCCACCGGCCTTAAGCGGCGCGCCGGCGGCGCCAACCGAGCAAGCCCATCCCGCCGAGCGTCGCGGCGAAGAGCGGCAAAGCGGGCGGGACCGGGGTTGCGGTGAGCGGCGTGAACGAATTCTCCGTCACCGAGTAGCTGTCGATCGGCGCC
>DASZYM010000152.1:0-3116 GCA_035545355.1 Dongiaceae bacterium | reverse complement strand
GCCGGCATCGAGCGCAGCACCACGCTGGTGGCACTGGGCGGCGGCGTCATCGGCGACCTCACCGGCTTCGCCGCGGCGATCGCGCTGCGCGGCATCGAGTTCGTGCAGATCCCGACCACCCTGCTCGCCCAGGTCGATTCCTCGGTCGGCGGCAAGACCGGGATCGACACGCCGCAGGGCAAGAACCTGGTCGGCGCCTTCCATCAGCCGCGCCTGGTGCTGGCCGATACCGCGACGCTCGACACGCTGCCGCGCCGCGAATTGCTGGCGGGCTATGCCGAGGTGGCGAAATACGGGCTCATCAACGACCCCGCCTTCTTCGCCTGGCTGGAGAGCCATGCCGCCGATCTGCTGGACGGCGACGATGCGCTGCGCCGCCATGCGATCCTGACGAGCTGCCGCGCCAAGGCGGCGATCGTCGCCGCCGACGAGCGCGAGCAGGGCGGCCAGCGCGCGCTGCTCAACCTCGGCCATACCTTCGCCCATGCGCTGGAGGCCGAATGCGGCTATTCCAGCGAGCTGCTGCACGGCGAGGCGGTGGCGATCGGCATGGCGCTGGCCTTCGACCTCTCGGCCAGCCTGGGCCTGGCGCCGCTCGAAGACGCGGCCCGGGTGCAGCGGCACCTCGCCAGCGTCGGCCTGCCGACCTCGCCCGCCTGGATCGACGGGCGCGAATGGTCGGCCGAGACCTTGATCCGCCATATGGGCAAGGACAAGAAGGTGACGGACGGGCGCATCGCCTTCGTGCTCGCCCGCGGCGTCGGCCAGGCCTTCTTCCCGGCCCATGCCGATCACGATGCGATCGCCAACCTGCTGGAAACGGCGATCGCGGCTTAGCAGATCTTTCTCGTTGACGTTGATCCCACAGTGGATGCTTTGGGAATGGACACCATGATCATCGACATCGTCGGGCTGGCCTTGCTGCTGGCCTGCTCGGGATTCTTCTCGGGCGCGGAAACGGCGCTGACCGCCGCCTCGCGGGCGCGCATGCAGGCGCTGATCGGCCAGGAGAACAAGGCCGCCATCCGCGTCGGCAAGCTGCACCAGCGCATGGAGAAGGTGATCAGCACGGTGCTGCTCGGCAACACCCTGGTGAACGCGCTGACCGCCGTGCTGATGAGCGAGCTGCTGACCCGCTCGTTCGGCAATGCCGGCGCCATGCCGGTCATCGGCGCCGTGGTCGCGACCGCCTTCCTCTACATCTTCAGCGAGGTGCTGCCGAAGACCTTCGCCATCAACAACGCCGACCGCTTCTCGCTGACCGTGGCGCCGCTGGTGCAGTTCTTCGTCACGCTGACCTATCCGATCACCCATGTGACGCAGATGATCTGCAGCGGCTTCCTGCGCCTGTTCGGGCTGAAGATCGTGAACCAGCTCGGCGCCGAGGAGCGGATCGAGGAACTGCGCGGCGCGATCGAGCTGCATGCCGGCTCGGTCGAGGAGATCCAGGAAACCGGGCAGATGCTGCATTCGATCCTGGACCTCGACGACGTGCCGGTCTCCGACATCATGGTGCATCGCCGGAACATGACCATGATCGACGGCGACCTGCCCTGCGAGCAGATCGTGACCGAGGCGCTGCAGAGCCCGCATACCCGCATCCCGATCTATCGCGGCGATCCCGACAACATCGTCGGCGTGCTGCATGCCAAGGACATGCTGCGGGCGCTGCACGGCAACCAGTGGAAGCTCCAGGGCCTCGACATCGTCGGCCTCGCCTCCAAGCCCTGGTTCATCCCCGACAGCACCAACCTGCTGGCGCAGCTCGAGGCCTTCCAGGCGCGCCGCGAGCATTTCGCCATCGTGGTCGACGAATACGGCGCGCTCATGGGGATCGTGACCCTGGAGGACATCCTGGAGGAGATCGTCGGCGACATCTCCGACGAGCATGACGTGAAGGTGAGCGGCGTCGCGCCGCAGCCCGACGGCAGCTTCGTGGTCGACGGCACGGTGACGATCCGCGACTTGAACCGCGAGCTCGACTGGCAGCTCCCCGACGAGCACGCCTCCACCATCGCCGGCCTGGTGCTCTATGAATCGCGCCGCATCCCGATGGTCGGCCAGATCTTCGTGTTCTTCGGCTTCCGCTTCGAGATCCTGGAGCGGCACCGCAACCAGATCACCAAGCTGAAGATCACGCCGATCGCCGACCAGGCCGAGCAGCCCGAGGCGGCCGAAGGCGCAGTCGCGGAAGCCGGCGGGGAAGACGGCGCCAAGGCGATCGTCAAGGTCGCGCCCAAGAGCGATCCGAGCAAGAAATCCGGCGGCGGCGGCGCCGCGGGAGCCGCGGCGTGAGCGCCGAACCCGCCGCGGAGCGCGAGCTCCTGCATCGCCGCGACTTCTCGTTCAATGCGTATCTCCGGCCCGACGGTCTCTACGAGATCGAAGGCCGGATGACCGACCGGAAGAACTATGCCTTCCCCAACGAATGGCGCGGCACCATCGCGCCCAACGAGCCGCTGCACGACATGCGGGTCCGCGTCGTGCTCGACGGCGATTTCACCATCGCCGAGGTGACCGCGGAGACCGCCGCCGCGCCGTTCGAGATCTGCCCCGCGATCACGCCGCGCTACGCGGCCTTGAAGGGCGAGCGGATCGGCAAGGGCTGGACCAAGCTGCTGCGGCAGAAGTTCGGCGGCGCGCAAGGCTGCACCCATCACGTCGAGCTGCTGCGCACCCTGGCGACGGTCGCGTTCCAGACGATCTACGGCGACCACCAGCGCCGCCGGCGCGAGACGCGCTCCGTCCCGCCCACCGCCGGCGCCGATGCCGGCAAGCGCCCGGATTTCATCGGCACCTGCCACGCCTTGGCGGCGGACGGCGAGATCGTGAAGCGGAACTGGCCGGAGTTTTACGAAGCGCGGGAGTAGCGGGCTGGATCTTCGTCTCAGTACAGATCCGGACGCATCACGGCTGCAATCAACCCCACCTTACCGCCCCATCTTGGGCGGGGACATTAGCAGGGTGCGAGCCCTTCAGCGCACGTCACGTGCGTGACGAACGGCACCCATTGAAGCGCGATGTCACCGCTCCGCCCCGAGATCGGCTAGGGGATGCACACATCTAGCAGGTGGACGGCATTGGCCATGGCGTTGAACTGTTCGAGGCCGTGCTTG
>DASZYM010000151.1:0-16265 GCA_035545355.1 Dongiaceae bacterium | reverse complement strand
CGGGTGAACACGCCGCCCAGCGTCTCGATGCCGAGCGAGAGCGGGGTCACGTCGAGCAGCAGCACGTCCTTGACGTCGCCCTTCAGGACGCCGCCCTGGATCGCCGCGCCGATCGCCACGACCTCGTCCGGGTTCACGCCACGATGCGGATCGCGGCCGAAGAACTCCTTCACCTTGTCGATGACCTTGGGCATGCGGGTCATGCCGCCGACCAGGATCACCTCGTTGATGTCGGAAGCCTTCAGGCCCGCATCCTTGAGCGCCTTCTTGCAGGGCTCGATGGTGCGGTCGATCAGGTCGTCAACCAGAGCTTCCAGCTTGGCGCGGGTCAGCTTCACGTTGAGATGCTTCGGGCCGGTCTGGTCGGCCGTGATGAACGGCAGGTTGACCTCGGTCTGGACCGCGCTCGAGAGCTCGATCTTCGCCTTCTCGGCCGCTTCCTTCAGGCGCTGCAGCGCGAGCTTGTCCTTCCGCAGGTCGATGCCCTGGTCCTTTTTGAACTCGTCGGCCAGGTAGTCGATGATGCGCGCGTCGAAATCCTCGCCGCCGAGGAAGGTGTCGCCGTTGGTGGACTTCACCTCGAACACGCCGTCGCCGATCTCCAGCACGGAGACGTCGAACGTGCCGCCGCCGAGGTCATAGACCGCGATGGTGCCGCTGTTCTTCTTGTCCATGCCGTAGGCGAGCGCGGCCGCCGTCGGCTCGTTGATGATGCGCAAAACTTCGAGGCCGGCGATCTTGCCGGCATCCTTGGTCGCCTGGCGCTGGCTGTCGTTGAAATAGGCGGGAACGGTGATGACCGCCTGGGTCACCTTCTCGCCGAGATAGTTCTCGGCGGTTTCCTTCATCTTCTGCAGGATGAAGGCGGAGATCTGCGACGGGCTGTACTTCTTGCCGTGGGACTGCACCCAGGCGTCGGAATTGTCGCCGCTGATGATCTTGTAGGGGACGAGGTTGATGTCCTTCTGCGTCATCGGGTCGTCGAAGCGGCGGCCGATCAGACGCTTGATCGCGAAGAGGGTGTTCTCGGGGTTGGTGACCGCCTGGCGCTTCGCGGACTGGCCGACCAGTCGCTCGCCGGATTCGGTGAAGGCCACCATCGAGGGGGTCGTGCGCGCACCCTCGGAGTTCTCGATCACCTTCACATCCTTGCCTTCCATGACGGCGACGCAGGAGTTGGTGGTGCCGAGGTCGATGCCGATGACTTTGCTCATGGGACGTCCTTTCTTCAGCAGATCCCATCTTGCGGCCCTCGATCCGAGGCACCGTCCGGGGATCCCCACTTGCCATGTTCGAATTGCCACCCGCCCGGGCCGGCTCCCCTGGTTTGATCTCGCTCAACCAGAAGCCCATCCCGCCGGGTAAACCGCTTAATCCGCAGGGATATATAGGCCTTCCCATCTTCATTGCAAGCAGCGGGGATCCGGAAATTAACGATTGAAGGCGGGCTGCGGAAGGCCGATCATGCGGCCTTTCCCGCCCCAGGATTCGCCCTTGGCCGGGACCGGTTCTTGGGGGAGCCGCCCACCGATCTTGCCGATGTCTTTGAACGACATAGACCCTCAGCCCGAGGCTGCGCCCGCCCCGGGAGCCGGCCGGACGCCCGATCCGGATGCCAAGGCCGGGCCGGCAGCCCCGCCGAAGGCCCGCCCGACCCGACGCGATCCGCTTTATTTCGTGGTCATCCTGCTGCTGATCGCCGACATCGTGTTCGGCCTCGGCCTCGCGGTCTTTGCCCAGAGGGTGATCAGCTTCCTGCCGATGGCGATGGTCGGCCTGGGCCTGGCCGGGCTCGGCCTCGGCATCCTTGCCTATTTCGTCCTGTTCGGCAGCGGCCGGCCGAAGAAGTAGCGCGGCTAAGCGCCGGCGAAGTGGCGGGTGATCCAGGCGCGGAAGGCCGCGATCCGCGGGATCTCGATCTCCTCGGCGCGGCTGACCAGGTAATAGTGCCGGCCGGAATTGACCGTGACATCGAACAGCGCCGCCAGGCGCTTCTGATCGATCTCCTCCTGGAACAGCCGGGGATCGGCCAGCGCCACCCCGCCGCCGCTGCAGGCGGACTGCACTGCCTGGTCCGCCGTCTCCAGCACCAGGCCGCGCTCGACGCGGACGTTGGGCAGGCCGGTCTGGCGCAGGAAGAGGCGCCAGTCATACCAGGGATCGTTGCCCTGCCGGATGTGCAGGAGCTGGGCCTTGGAGGCCATGGTGGCGAGATCGGGCCAGCCCGCGTCCTTGGCGAGCTTCGGGCTCGCCAGGGGGGCGAACTGATCGGACATCAGCAGGTCGACGATCATCTCCGCCCCGGTCGTGCCCTGGGCGTCGACCTCGCCGAAGAAGATCGCGAGATCATGGCCGGAATTGCGGAAGTCGACATTGACCGGCGGCGTCTCGATGCGGATCTCGAGATCGGGATGCTGCTTCTGGAACTCGGGCAGCAGCGGCAGCACGAGACGGCGCGCGAAAGTCGGCGGCAGGCTGAGGGTCAGCGGCGGCTTGCGCGATTGGCGCTTGAAGCCGGCGACCACGACATCGATCCGGTCGAAGGAATCGGTCAGGACCGGCAGGAGCCGCTTGCCCTCGTCGGTCAGCTCCAGGTTCGCCTTGCGGCGGAGCAGGGTGACGCCGAGGATGTCCTCCAGGTTCTTCACCTGGCGGCTGACGGCGCTCTGGGTGACGAGCAGCTCCTCGGCCGCGCGCGTGAAGCTCAGCGAGCGGGCGACCGCCTCGAACGCGCGCAAAGCGTTGAGCGGCGGCAGCGAGCGGCGTTCTTTTGTACGGCTCATCCCGAGGAAAGAGGTACCAGGCAGTCCCGGGAATGTAACGGCGGATGCGCCGCTTGCAAGCGTATTTGATCGCGCGCGCTAGATCGCCAGGGTCTTCAGCGCGTATTTGCGGCCGTCGAAGATGTCGGCGGCGATCAGCTTCACGTCCTGCAACCAGGCGACGACCTCGGCATCCTCGGCGGTCGGCTGGTCCGGCCGCGTGACGCGCGCCTCCTCGAACCCCTCGGGGCGATAGCGGACGACGACGCCCGGCAGCGGGCGGAGCACCGTGTCCTTCAGGCTCTGGCTCGGCGGCAGCGCCAGGTCGAGCATGCTCGGCCGGTCATAGGCGATGAGATCGAGCAGGATCCGCCCCAGGCGGTACATCGGCATGTTGCCGAGCTTCAGCGGGCCCTTCTGCCCGTCGATCACCACCAGCGGGGTCGCGGTCGAGCGCGCATACATGTCGTCGGTGAAATCGCCGAAGGTCGATGCCAGGAAGCCGGATTCGACATAGCCGGCGAAGCGCTGGCCGAGGATCGGCAGATGGTCGCCGAACAGCACGATGATGGAATCGGGATCGCCGGCCTGGATATGCGCCAGCGCGTCCATCATCTCCTTCGACTTGTAGTGCACCGTGTTGACGTAGGCATTGACCTCGTCGACATGCGAATGGGTGTCTAGCACCGCGGGCCGGAACGCGCTCGCGTCATAGGCCCAGTGGCCGTAGAAGGTCACGGTGTAGTCGAGCACCGGCCGGCCGTCATCGGTCGAGGCGAGCATGTCGCCGACCTGGGCATGCAGCGACTTGTCGGAGAGGAACGGCCCCGCCATGTCGTCCTGCTTGAAATTCGGCAGCGACCAGAAGGTCTCGAAGCCGAGCTTCTGATAGGCGACCTGCCGGTTCCAGAAGCCCGGCGAATTGGGATGCGAGGCGACGGTGCGGTAGCCGATCTCCTTCAAGAGATGCGGCAGCGCCGGGATCTTGTCGTTGAAGCCTTCCTCGAACTTCACCGAGGCGCGGTCGAGCGGGAAGCCGCAGAGGATCTCGAACTCCGCATTCGCCGTCTGCCCGGCGAAAGCCGGCGAGAGCGCGCGGGTATAGCCGCTATCGGCCCAGAGCTTGGTGAAGCGCGGATCGATCGGGGACTGGTTGAGCGCGGTCGCGGTCAGCGGCGCCGGATCCCAGAACGATTCCTCCAGGACGATGTGGATGTTCCGGAGATTCGACGAACCGAACAGCGCGCTCGACGTGGCGCGCGCGACGCCGGGCCAGGCCGCGGCGCCGCCGAGGCCGAGCGAGGCGCCGGCGGCGAGGCCGTTCAGCAATTTGCGACGGGTCAGCATCACTGCACTCCCGATTCAATTGCGGGAAGACCGGCGGCGGCGCGGCGGCGATCGATCGCGGCGGTGACGTCGTCGGCTTTGGGCGGCGGCTGACGGGTCGCGATCGAGCGCAGCAGCTCCTGCGTCAGATGCACCGTGGCGCCGCGCCAGACGAAATTCTCGCGCTGGTCCCAGGGCGTGTTGCCCCAGAACTGATCCATGGCGTGATAGAGGGTCGGGCTCTCCGCCGCGGCGCCCGCCGGCAGCACGAACAGCGCCGAGAGCGCCGTCTTGCGCAGCCGGCCGCGCAGGCGAAGATTGAACAGGAAGAGACCGGCGATGGCGCCCAGCGGCAAGGCCACGATCGGCCAGCCCCAGGGGCCGAGAATGCGGAACAGGGCGGAGACGTTGTACACGTCGTCCGGCATGATCGGCCGGCCGAGATAGGTGATCTTGGCGGCGCTGCCGATATAGGCGACGCCGACCAGCACGGTCAGCAGCACGAGATAGGCCCAGACCCGGCGCGACGCGCAGAACAGCAGATAGGAGATCGCCACCATCAGCGCGTAATCGTAGGGCACGCGCTCGGTGGTGATGGTGACGTCGAAGCCCCAGCGGCAGACGGAATAGGCGAGCGCATAGAGCACCGTGCTGGCACCGAGCGGCACCAGCCAGTGCAATGTCCGAAGCAGCCATCGGGGCCAAGTGGACGGTCGCAATCGCATCATAACTTCCCGCGGGTAAAGCCGGGGCGCAACCGCGCGCCGCCGGGCCCTCAAGGGTTGGTTTGCTGCGGTTTTCCCTGCCTTCCAGTGCCTTGGCTTAAGGCAAATTCACATAGATGTCACGGGTTCCGCCGCATACCTGTAAACAATTGAACGTGACAGGCGTGGCAGCCCTGCGGCCTTTTGCATCGCAAAAGGTCCGTCGTCCTAAACGTTTTCGTGAAGGCCGGATTCAGCCGCGTTCGAACAGGGTCGAGAGCAGGATGGCCGAGGTGGTTCGGTTAACGCCGGGCATCTTGCCGATCCGGTTCAGGACCTCGTCCAGATGCGCCGAGGTCTCGGCGGTCAGCATCACGATCGCGTCATGGGTGCCGGAGGCGGAATAGGCGGCGGTCGCCTCGGGCAGGCCCTTGACCGCGGCCAGCGCCCGGTCCTGCTGCTTGGGGTCCAGGGTCAGGAGGACATGGGCGGAGACGCCGCCCCGGGCCGCCTCGTCGCCCAAGGTCAGGGTATAGCCGCGGATCACCTGGTCCCGCTCCAGGCGGCGCAGCCGCTCCTGGACCGCGCTGCGCGAGAGGCCCAGGCTCCGCGCCAGGGCCGCGGTCGGGGTCCGGGCATTGGCCCGCAGCAGGGCGATCAATTTCCGGTCGGTGTCGTCCAGACTGCGTTTCGCCATGAGAGACCGTCAACTCGCCGGGTTGATTCCCGCTTTTCGCCTTTTCGCGGCCTTCAAGCAAGCCCGGTCGATCGCTAGCGTGCGCCGCGACACATATCGGAGAGCCCAACATGAAACGCGAAGTCCTGGTCCTCGGCGCCGGCAAGATCGGCGGCGCCATCGTCGATCTGCTGCACGCCACCGGCGATTACCGGATCACCCTGGCCGACAGCGATGCCGCCTTCCTGGCGCAGGCCGCCAAGGAAGGCGCCGCCGGGCAGAAGGCGGTGGCCAAGGTCGTCGATGTCAGCGACCGCAAGGCGCTGGCGGACCTTTTGAAGGGCAAGCAGGCGGCGCTCTCGGCGCTGCCTTTCTTCCTCAACCCGGGCGTCGCCGAAGCCTGCGCCGAAACCGGCGTGCATTATTTCGACCTGACCGAGGACGTCGAGACCACCCGCGCGGTGCGGCGCGTCGCCGAAGGCTCGAAGGTCGCCTTCGTGCCGCAATGCGGCCTCGCCCCGGGTTTCATTTCCATCGTCGCCTATCACCTGGCGAAGAAGTTCGAATCGCTCCGCACCTTGCAGATGCGGGTCGGCGCGCTGCCGCAATTCCCGGCCAACGCGCTCAAGTACAATCTCACCTGGTCCACCGACGGATTGATCAACGAGTACTGCAATCCCTGCGAGGCGCTGCATGACGGGCGCATGGTGGAGATGATGCCGATGGAAGGGCTCGAGCATTTCTCGCTCGATGGCATCGACTACGAGTGCTTCAACACCTCGGGCGGTCTCGGCACCTTGTGCGAGACGCTGGAAGGCAAGGCCGAGAGCCTCAACTACAAGACCGTGCGCTATCCCGGGCACTGCGCGGCGATGAAGATGTTGCTGGAGGACCTGCGCCTGCGCAACCGCCGCGGCCTGCTGAAGGACATCATGGAGCAGTCGCTGCCGATCACGCACCAGGACGTGGTGCTGATCTTCGTCACCGCGACCGGCATGCGCGAGGGCCGTCTCACGCAAGAGAGCTATGCCAAGAAGATCTACGCCAATGAGCTGGACGGCAAGCTGATGAGCGCCATCCAGATCACCACCGCGGCGGGGATCTGCGCGATGGTCGATCTGCATTTCGCCGGCCACCTGCCGCAATCGGGCTTCGTGCGCCAGGAGATGTGCGATCTCGACCGCTTCCTGGAGAACCGCTTCGGACAGCATTACGCGTAACCAACTCCATCACGCCCGGGCATGACGTGATCGGCTATTTCGGCGCGCTCTTCACCAGCTCGGCCAGCAGCTCGTAGCAGAGCACGGCGTCGCCGCGGTCGGGGTTGTAGAAGGCCTTGGCCTCGCCGCATTGGGTGAGCAGCGCGGTCATCGGCCGCGGCATCCAGAGCGCCGCGTTGAAATCGTCGGTCAGCACCTGGAAGAGCCCGTTCTTGCGCATCGCATCGGCGATCGCCTGGTCGCCCTCGTCGATGCTGGGCGCGAAGGCGAGGCGCAGCACGGGCTCGCCTTCCGCTGGCGCGCCCTCGGGCGCGGCGCGCAGCGGCGCCGGCATGTCCTGGGTCCGGCGATAGGGCAGCAGCCAGGCCGCCCATCGCTTGCGCGCGTCCTGATAGCGCGCGGCGCAGGCGGCGCGGTCCGCGTCGCCGAGGCCTGCGTGATGCGCCAACGCCGCCTGGCCCTGCGGGTCGGCGCCGAAGACCAGGCAGACCAGGGCGCGGCGCCGCTCCTGGTCCAGCGCCGGGACCGGATCGCTCTCCGGCTGCCCGAAGGCGCTGGCGGCGAGCCAGCCGGAGATCGCATCGAGCGCCACCGCACCATCCTCGTCGACGGCATTGTCATGGGCTTGGACGATGACGCCGGCATCCAGCATGCTGTCATTGACGCCGGCCGGGGCGAAAGGAATGAGCACCGTGCGCTGAAACAGGAAGACCGAGGCGCCGACGAAATAATCGCCGCCGAGTGCCGCCCCGTCATCGGCCTTGCTTGGCAGCGCGGCCAGCATCACGGTCGCGGCAAGCGCCGATCCGAGGCGGCTAAAGAGCCGGCGTCGCGGCATCGGCAGCAGAGCGGGGCGGGATTTGTAACAACGCGTCCCGCGGCCCGGAACGCGCGATCGCCCTTGCATGCAGGCGGAGAGATTCTAGATTGGCGCCCGTCCTCGCCGGAGGGCCGCGGCGGTTCCCCATCTCGATCCGCGCGTAATCCATGTTCCCCCGACCGCATCCCCTGGGGGTTTGAAAGCCGTTGGAAGCCGTACCCCATGTCCTTGGCCGAAGGCAATAGCAGCGGTGCCGCACCGGCCAGGCGGAAGAGCGCCGTGCTGACGGTGCTGCGCGCGATCCTGGTTCTGGCGGTGCTGGCGCTGCTCGGCGTCAGCATCGGGGCTCTGCTCAGCACGCTGGTGCCGTCCTTCGTGTTGCTGACGCCGTTCGCGCCGCAGGTCACGGTCCTGGCGCTGGTCGCGGTCGTCGTCGGGCTGCTGCTCGGCCTGCGCCGCTGGGTGCTGGTGCCGGCGGCGCTCGCGTTCTGGCAAGGCGCGCTGCTGCTGCCGTTCCTCTGGCCCGCCGCCGCGACGCCTGTCAGCGGCCAGCCGCTGCACGTGATCTCGCTCAATCTCTGGCTCGCCAATCCGGTGCCGCAACAGACGATCGACTACCTGCTTGCGAGCGATGCCGATGTGATCGCCACGGTGGAGACCACGCCGGAATGGCGCCAGCGGCTGAAGGTGCTCAACGCGAAATATCCCTATCACATCGATTGCCAGACCACGCCCTTCCGCTGCGGCGTCGCGCTGTTCTCCAAGCGGCCGTTCCAGTCCTCCTTCATCGGCCCGGTCGAAAGCGGCAGCCTCCCGGTGGTCGGCTGGGTGACGATCGACTGGGAGGGCAAGCCGCTGACGCTCGCCGCCTTGCAGATCCTCAACCCGCGGATCGGCCTGCAGCGCGGCTTCCAGGCGGTGCAGGGCGAGGCGATGACCCGCTACTTCGCCAATTTCGGCGGCGACGTGGTGCTGATGGGCGATTTCAACAGCGTGCCCTGGGGCCCGCTGCAGCGCGAGCTGCGCGCCGGCACCGCGTTCGACAATCGCGGCCGCCTGGCTTTCACCTGGCCGAGCTGGGCGCCGGCGATCTTCCGCCTGCCGATCGACCAGATCTTCGTCGAGGGCGCGCTTGCGGTGCGCAACTATCGCGCCGGCCCGCCGGCGGGCTCGGACCACCTGCCGGTGCTGGCCGATATCTACCGGACCTCGCCATGAAGGCGCCGCAATGAGATCGTTCCATCGGCGGCGCATGGGGAGCCGAACCGACGATTCCTTCGCACGACGCCTGCTCGCGGCGCTGGCCTATCCGCCGAAGCTGGCGGTGCAGGGCGGCCTGCTGATCGCGGCGGTCGCGACATTGGCGCCACTGCTGGCCGGCGCGGCGCCGATCCTGGCGCTCTTCGAATCCTTCCGCCTGCAGCTCTGCTTCGGCGGCGCGGTGCTCGCGGTGCTCGGCCTGCTCTTCCGGCCGCGCTGGATGGCGGCGCTCGGCGTGCTGAGCTTCGCCTGGAACGCCGCGATCATCTGGCCCTATCTGCCGGTGGGCGGCCGCGCCGCGATCGCCGCCGAGGCGGAACAGCCGGCGCTGAAAGTGGTCTCGGTCAACCTCTGGTACCGCAACGATTCCTATGCGCCGGCGGTCAACTACCTGATGCGGACCGATGCCGACGTGATCGGCCTGGTCGAGCTGACACCGCAATGGCTGACGGCGCTGCAGCCGCTGTTCCAGCTCTATCCCTACCGCGCCGATTGCATGCAGACGATCCCGCCCTGCGAGATCATGCTGCTCTCGAAGCACCCGTTCAAAAGGAGCTTCGCCGGCAGGATCGACGGCACAAGGCCTTCGATCGTCTGGGGCGAGATTGACTTCGCCGGCAGGACCATCGCGGTCGCCGAGACGCATCTCTCCTGGCCGCTGATGCCCTCGACCGACAATGCGGAGATGACGGTCGCCGGCACGCCGCAGCCCGAGCCGCTGATCGGCTCCGACCCGCTGGTGCAGAGCCAGCAGGGCGCGGCGATCGCCCGATATCTCGCCGGCCTCGACGAGGACCTGGTGCTGATGGGCGATTTCAACAGCGTGCCCTGGAGCACCACGCATAAGGTGTTCCGCGCCGCGACCGGCCTGCACAACGAGGGACCGATGGTCGAGACCTGGCCGGCCTGGGGCCCGTTCTGGATGCGGTTGCCGATCGACCACATCTTCGTCCGCGGCGCGCTCGAGCGCCGCGACTTCCGCCGCGGCCCCTTCGTCGGCTCCGACCACCTGCCGGTCGAGGCGGAGATCGTCCCCAAGCCGTGATGCACCGCGGATGATGCGGAGCTCCGCCGCTACTGCGCGGCGGGGGCGACGCGGCGGGTGGGGGTTTCGAAGCGGCTGCGGGGCAGGCGGATCGAGAAGGTCGAGCCTGCGCCCAACATGCTCTCGACCGCGACGCTGCCGCCATGGAGCTCGATCAGGCGACGCGTGATGTGCAGGCCGAGGCCGATGCCGCCATGGCGGCGCACGTAGGAGTCTTCGACCTGGGCGAAGCGCTCGAAGATCAGCTGCAGATCCTTCTCGGCGATGCCGATCCCGGTATCGTTCACCTGCAGCAGCAGGTCGCCTTCGGGATCGAGCGCGGCGCTGAGGCGGATCGCGCCGCCGGCCGGCGTGAACTTGATCGCATTGCCGACCAGGTTGATCAGCGCCTGGCGGATCGCCTTGGGATCGAGATTCATCCGCGGCAGGCCGTCGGCCACGGCACGGGAGATCGTGATCCGCTTCTTGCGCGCGTCGGGCGCCGCGATCGTGGCGACGGCCTGCACCAGCTCGCCGATATTGCAGGCCTCGGTCCGGAGATCGTAGCGGTCGACCTCGATGCGCGAGGTGTCGAGCACCTCTTCCAGAAGCCCGAGCAGATGCCGGCTGCTGGTCTGGATGTCCTGGGCGCATTCCAGGTAGCGCGTGGGCTGGATCGGTCCCAGCACCTGCATCGAGATCATCTCGGAGAAGCCGATGATCGCGTTCAGCGGCGTCCGGAGCTCGTGGCTCATATTCGCCAGGAACTGGCTCTTCGCGAGATTGGCCTGCTCGGCCTTCAGCTTGGCGTCGATCAGGTCCTGCTCGGTGCGCTTGCGGTCGGTGATGTCGTGGATCGTGCCGATGATTTCCTGCGGGTGGCCGCCGTCGCCGTCCACGACCAGGCTGACCTCGACGATGGTGCGGACCGATCCGTCCGGCCGCACGATGCGGTATTCGAAGGGCGTGCCGTATTGCCGGCGCTCGGGCTCGTCGATGAAGGCCTTGCGGGCCGCCGCGCGGTCGTCGGGATGCACGAAGCGCCAGAGATATTCCTCGATCGACGAGACAACGAGCTCGGAGGCGGGCACGCCGAAGATCGCCGCGGCTGCCTCGGAATATTCCGCGACGCCCTCGTCCCAGCGGGAGCCGTGGCCGCGATGGGTCCAGACCCAGTGCCCGACCTGGGCGATGCGCTGGGCATGGGCGAGGCGCGCCTCGCTCTGGCGCAGCGACTGCTCGGCCAGCTTGCGCTCGGTGATGTCGAGTGCGCTGCCGCCGATCGCGACGATCTCGCCCTTGTCGTTGCGGATCGGGAACTTGATCTCGTAGGTCCAGTTGAACGGCGCGCGCCGCGGCCAGTGGATCTCCGCGGCCACCACCTTGCCCTTGGCGAGGACCTCGCGCTCCAGGACCGCGATCTTGCGCGATTCCTCGGAATCCGGATAGAGCTCGTCGGTGCGGCGCCCGAGGATCTGCGCCGCGGTCATGCCGAACGCGACCTCGGTCGCCTTGTTCAGCACCAGGAACCGGCCCGACGTGTCCTTGACCGAGAGGATCGCCGGCGCGTTGTCCATGAAGCCCTGCAGCCGGCTGTAGGTCTCGATCAGGGCGGCCTCGATCCGCTTCTGCTCGGTGGTGTCGACCACGACGGTGCCGAGCGCCACGGTGCGTCCGTCGGTATCGCGCACCGGGAAGGTGACGGCGCGCGACCAGCTCTCTTGGCGCAGGTTCGGGAAATGGTTCTCGAAGACCTTGGCCTCGTCGGCGGCCAGCACCGCCTTGTCCTCGGCGCGGATGGTCGCCGCCACGTCGGCCGGCAGGATATCGATGGGGGTCCGTCCGATCAGTTCCTCCGGGGCGCGGCCGAACGGCCGGGCGATCGCCGGATTGGCCATCAGATAGCGGTTGTCGAGGTCCTTGAGGATCATGCCGACCGGGGCATGGTGCATGAAGCCGCGCAGGCGAAGCTCGCTCTCCGAGAGCGCGCGCTGCAGCCGGGTGCGCTCGGTGATGTCCTGCACCACGCCGATGCGGCCGATCGGACGATCGGCTTCGTCGAACACGATCTCGATCGACTCGTCGATCACCCGGATGGTCCCGTCGGGCAGAACGATGCGGTAGGTGTGGCCGACGGTGGACTGGATGGGACCGCGGTCGATGGCCTCGACGGCGGCTCGATCCTCCGGATGGATCCGTTCCCGCTTCGCCGCGCGGTCGCGCTCGGCGAAGTTCTCCGGATAGCCGAAGATGCGCAGCGCCTCGGCCGACCAATGCACGCGGTTGGCTGCGGCGGTCCATTCCCAGGAGCCGAGCTTGGCGATCTGCTGGGCTTTGAGGAGGCGCGCCTCGCTCTGGCGCAGCGCCCGCTCCAGCCGGCGATAATCGTCGAGCGCGCGCTCCAGGTCGACATTGAGCCGGTCGGCCGATTCGCGGGATTCGGCCATGGCGCGGCTCGCCGCCAGCCGGTCGGTCACGTCGCGGAAGGAGAGCACCCAGCCGCCGCCGGGTTTGGCAAAGCGGTCGGCGGCGATGATCCGGCCGTCCGGCCGCGTGAGTTCCAGCCGCGTGCCGTCGTCGGGGATCTGTTCCAGCCGTTCGATCGGCGCGGCAAAGGGGAGTGCCGGACAGACCGCGCCAGCCCGCAAGGCATCCGGGGCGTAGCCGAGCAGGGCGCGGAACAGCTCGTTCCACAGGATCAGCCGGTGCTCGGCATCGATCAGGCAGATGCCTTCGCCCACCGCGTCGAAGACGCCGCGGCGAAGCTGCACCAGGGCGATGATCGGCCGGGCGACCATCCATGCGCCGCACAGGACGAGGCCGGCAAGCAGGACCGCCAGCACCGTGGTGACGGGCGCGATCGGATGCGGGCCGGCCTTGGCCCAGATCAAGAGTCCGCCGAGGAGGGGAACCGGGAGCGCGGCCAGGAGGGCGACGAGCTTCAGCCGGCGCTGAAGGTCTGCTTCCCCCAAATGCTGCAGAATGTGCCGCAACCCGCGATCCTTCTCGGCTTTGGGACGGCAAGGACCCTGCTTGCCAAGAGCCGGTCCCGCCCGGTCGCCCGGCAAGACGGCTCCATTTGACTCATCCCGCCCTCTAGGCTTTCGTTCCGAATTAAACGTCGGGGCTCGTTACCCAGTTGTTAATGGGCCCCGGCCTCGGGCGGGGTTCTCCCCGGCTCGCGGCCGGCCGCGCCGCGCCGCCGCGCCGCGACCCTGGGGCGCCTTGCCTCGATTGGGCGAAATCCCTAGTCTCGCGCGGCTTTAGCGATTGGCAGACCGAGAGGAATGAATGTCGGACGAACGCACCTATGCCCAAGCCGCGCGTGCCTGGCCGTTCGAGGAAGCGAGGAAACTCGTCGAACGCACCAAGGCCGGCGCGCCGAAAAAGGGCTATGTGCTGTTCGAAACCGGCTACGGCCCCTCAGGCCTGCCCCATATCGGGACCTTCGGCGAGGTGGTGCGCACCACCATGGTGCGCCAGGCGTTCCAGCGCCTCTCGGACATCCCGACCCGGCTCTTCGCCTTCTCCGACGACATGGACGGCCTGCGCAAGGTGCCGACCAACGTCCCCAATCAGGAGATGCTGGCCAAGTATATCGGCATGCCGCTGACCAAGGTGCCGGATCCTTTCGGGACGCATGAAAGCTTCGGCCACCACAACAACGCGATGCTGCGGCAATTCCTGGACGATTTCGGCTTCCAGTACGAGTTCCAGTCCTCGACCGACTGCTACACGTCGGGCCGCTTCGACGAGGGCTTGCTTAACGTTCTCCGGAATTACGACGCGATCCAGGAGATCATGCTGAAGAGCCTGCGCGAGGAGCGGCAGCTCACCTATTCGCCCTTCCTCCCGGTCTCGCAGAAGTCCGGCAAGGTGCTGATGACCAAGGTGGTGAAGACCGATGCCGCCGCCGGCACCATCGTCTATGAGGAGGAGGATGGCAGCCTGGTCGAGACTCCCGTCACCGGCGGGCGCTGCAAGCTGCAATGGAAGCCCGATTGGGGCATGCGCTGGCATGTGCTGGGCGTCGATTACGAGATGTCGGGCAAGGACCTGATCCCCTCGGTCGATCTCGCCGGGAAGATCTGCCGCGTCCTCGGCTCGACGCCGCCGGAGGGCTTCAACTACGAGCTCTTCCTCGACGACAAGGGCCAGAAGATCTCGAAGTCCAAGGGCAACGGCCTGTCGGTCGAGGAATGGCTGCGCTATGCGCCGCCCGAGAGCCTGGCGCTCTTCATGTTCCAGAAGCCGCGCGCCGCGAAGCGGCTCTACTTCGATGTGATCCCGCGGGCGGTGGACGACTACTTGAGCTTCGTCGAGAAGTTTCCGGCGGAGGCGCCGGCGCAGAAGCTGGAAAATCCGGCCTGGCACATCCACAACGGCAAGGCGCCGGATCCCGGCGTCACGCTCTCCTACGGCATCCTCCTGAACCTCGCCTCGGTCTGCAATGCCGAGGCGAAGGAGACGCTCTGGGGCTTCATCAGCCGCTACCTGCCGGAAGCGACGCCGAAGACCGCGCCCTTCCTCGACCGGCTGGTCGGCTACGCGATCAACTACTACCGCGACCACGTGAAGCCGAAGAAGCGCTACCGCGCCCCCGACGCCACCGAGCGCGCGGCGTTGGAGGAATTGCTGCGCTATCTCGACAGCGCTCCGGCCACCGCCACGGCGGAGGATCTGCAGAACGAGGTCTATGAGATCGGCAAGCGCCATCCGTTCGCCGATTTGAAGGCCTGGTTCAAGGCGCTCTACGAGGTGCTGCTCGGGCAGGATCAGGGCCCGCGCATGGGCTCCTTCATCGCGCTCTACGGCCGCGCCGAAACCGCCGATCTCATCCGCAAGGTGCTGAACGGCGAAAGCCTCAGCGCCGCTTAGTTTGAGAAAAAACCGTCATGCCCGGGCTCGACCCAGGGCATCTCGTGCCGGTGCGAACTCGGATAAAGATGGCCGGGTCACGCCCGGCCATGACGGCTGTTTCTACTGCAGCTTCGCCCGGCAATCGGCGACGATCGCGTCGAGGCGTTTCAGCGTGTCGGCGCTGACGGTGTTGTCGGCGATCTTGGCGATTTCCGTCGGCGGCACCTTGGCCACCAGGCCATCGGCCACACAGCCGCAATAGCCGCCGATCTTGGCCTCGGTCTCGTCATCCATGGCCAGGTCGCCGCCGCCATTGGCGTGACGGGCTTCCTTGACGCAGGTGGCGCGGAATTGCTGGACCGCCTCGGCGGCGATGCCCGGCATCGGCGGGGCGCAGCAGACCGGCATCACGCGATAATAGGCATAGCCGGCGCCCAGGATCAGGACCAGGACCGAAAGCGCCAGCGAGAAGTGC
Source organism: Dongiaceae bacterium (assembly GCA_035545355.1). GTDB lineage: Bacteria > Pseudomonadota > Alphaproteobacteria > Dongiales > Dongiaceae > Dongia. Next base: position 1,138 of record DASZYM010000151.1, on the reverse strand, counting down.
CGCCGGGTCGCCGGGGGAAGTTGAAAGCGCCAAGCCACGTCGAGCTCCTCTCTGCGCGCGATCATAGCGGCGGGGCGCGGCCGATCCAACGCGGCTGCGGGCCTTGCGTTTTGCCCTGGGGTGACCCACCTTCAGGGGCTTCCCGCCCGATTTTCCCCAGCGAAAGCCGATCATGCCTGACGCGAAGAACGCCGATTTTCCCAGCCTGCTCGAAGCCGCGGTCGGCTTCGCCAAAGCCGCCGGCGCCGATGCCGCCGATGCGGTGATCGGGCGCAACCTGAGCCTTTCGGTGGGCGAGCGGCTGGGCAAGCTGGAGAAGCTCACGCGCTCCGAGGACCAGGACCTCGGCCTGCGCGTCTTCGTCGGCAAGCGCCAGGCGATCGTCTCCACCAGCGATTTCAACCGCGCGGCCCTCGAGGAGCTCGCCGGCCGCGCGGTCGCCATGGCCAAGGTGGTGCCCGAGGATCCGTTCTGCGGGCTTGCCGATGCCGGCGAGATCACCAAGGCGCCGCTGAAGCTCGACGTCATGGACGCGAAGGAGCCGAGCGAAGCCGAGCTGACCGCCCTGGTGCGCGCCGCCGAGGAGGCCGCCCGCGCCGTCAAGGGCGTCACCAATTCCCAGGGCGCCGAAGCCGGCTGGGGCCGCAGCGAGTTCGCGATGCTGGCCTCGAACGGATTCTACGGCGGCTATGCCACGACCCATTCGGGGCTCAGCGTCTCGGTGGTGGCGGGGGAAGGCACCGCCATGGAGACCGATTACGACTATTCCTCGGCGGTCTATTTCTCCGACCTCACCGATCCCGTGCAGCTCGGCCGCAATGCCGGCGAGCGCGCGGTCCGGCGCCTCAACCCGCGCAAGGTGCAGACCGAGAAGGTGCCGATCGTCTTCGACCCGCGGGTCTCGAGCTCGATGGTCGGTCACCTGCTGGGCGCCATCAACGGCGCCTCGGTCGCGCGCGGCACCAGCTTCCTCAAGGAGAAGATGGGCGAGCAGGTGTTCGCCGCCGGCATCGACATCGTCGAGGATCCGCATCGGCCGCGCGGCCTGCGCTCCATGCCGTTCGACGGCGAGGGGCTGGCGACCCGCCGCCAGCCGCTGATCGAGAACGGCGTGCTGAAGACCTGGATCCTCGATTGC